>NZ_JBSGHB010000022.1:0-119388 GCF_053604195.1 Actinokineospora sp. NPDC004072
ACACCCCCGTTCCACCCACCCCTGGTCATCTGGTTCGCGCCGAACCAGGGCGGCGACCACGTGGCCACAACCCCCGACGAACTCGATGCACTGCTAAACCGCATCGCGAGCCACCTCTACAAGACGGGAATCGTCGCGGAGATCACCCGAGAAGGCGACGACGACACCACGCTCTACGCCGGATTCCGGGGCGAGGTCGGAGCCCTGCGCTACAACGACGACAAGGCGCTGCACTACAGCTCGAACGAGGGCAACGCGGTAGTCACAGGCCCCCGCGGGCAGGGCGAAGCCCACACGATGACGGTGTTGCGATACCGGTACCAGGACAACGAGATGGAACTACCCCCCGACGCGGAGATCCCCGTCGCGGACGTCCGAGCAGCAGTGCACCAGTACGCGCGCACCGGCACCCGACCGACTACGTGTCGGTGGCAGCAATGGAAGGCCCCACGAACCCCGGGTAGCGATATGCCCGACCCCCTCGACGCCGACGTCTGGGGATGACCAGACGCACAGGTGGAAGCGCGCGCGCTGCAACCAACCGCGCCACAGCGCGGCCAAGGCAAGCGAGCACTTAGTTCACACCCCACCCGAACCGCCGAACTGTATCGACGTGGCTGGCCTATTACGTCCGGGCACGCCGCCGTCGGCCAGCACGACAACGACCATTTGGGTTGGTGAAAGCCTTTCCCTGGCGGCCCCCCGGTTGCCGCTCGCCCTTCGCTCAACTCGCCCGCGGGCCAAGCTGGCTCGGACGACCAGCGTGCGGCGTCAGCTCGGATGGGTCTGTAGGCGCCTCGTGTTGTTCACGACCGGCCGGCCGCACTACGGGAGACGTGTGCTTGAGCTGGAACGGCGGCCACCGTCACTCTGCTCCAACAGGAGCGTGATCTCGAGCCCCGTGTTGCTCACGGAGAAACACGGTGTGCCTCATCGCTGAGGTTTCACCGATGAGGCACATCCGACGCTGCGTTTCCGGGATGGTCAGTGTGATCCGGTGGTCGCCTCCGGCGGGGCGAGTGTGAACCGCCTCGGCCGGTCCTGGGTTCGTACCGCGACACCATCGCCGACCAGTTTGTCGAGCGCGTTGCTGACTGCGCCGGTGGATTTGCCGCCGAGCTTCCTGGCGATCTCGACAGGGCTGCACTCCTGGCCGGGATGATCGCGCAGATAGTCCTCGACCATGCCGCGCAACACGCCCGGAGCCAGTCGCTCGGTCTTGCCCCCTTCACCATCCGCCGTCGCGGCGGATTCGGCACTGCCGACCGGAGGCTCGGCGGCCTTGGTGACGGTGTCCTCGTCAGTCGGGGTGGAGGGCTCGCGAGCAGCCGCGCCCTGAACGTCCGTGATGGTCGGGGGCGAGGCGTTCGCGACACTGTCGGCGGATTCGGGGTCAGCGAGGACCGGGTTGTGCGGTGCGGGCGCGGGGGTGTCGGCTGCGGCGTGGTCGGTCTCAGAGGCGACGTCGGTGGCGATGTCGGGCGCGACTACGTCTGCCGGGGGAGCGGTCTTGTCAGTGATCGTCCACAGGTCGGCGGCGCGGCGTCCGGCCTCAACCCTCCCGATGGTGCGGGTGACGCCACCTTCGCCTGCCCATCGGAGCAGAATCTTCTGCGCGGTGGATTTCCCGATCCCGGCGACCTTGGACAGCACTGCGGCGGTGCTGTTCGGGTGGGCGTGCAACGCCGCCCACAGCTTGTCCTCGCTGTCGGTTCGAGGTGTCGCGACGTGGTCGGGGTTCGGCGACAGTGTCCGGGACGTCTCGGTCGTTTGCGTCGGCCCGCCGGTGGCGCGGGTCTTGTTGTTCGCACGGGTGCGGGTTGATGCGGTCATGACGTTCCTCGATTCGGTTTCGTGATCGGCTCAAGCTTCCTGATCGACGGCTGGCTGACGCCTCGGCCGGAGCCGGATGACACGAGTGCGCCGCCGGTCGTTCTGGGCCACACGACCATGGACGCTCTGTCGGCCCTCGAAGTCAAGCGATGCTTGGAGCGAGACACGGTCTCTTGTGGATTATCACCCGGTTCGGTGTATCGCTTGACAGTCCGGCCGGAGTGGAGCGTCCATACCGCTTGCCGGGCAATCGCCGGGCGCATACCGCCCAACGACGGGGGGCAGTGATGGAATCGCAGCAGTTCGCCACACTACGACTTCGCGGCGTCGACGGGATGACCGTGCACGGTCCCTACGCCGACCGCGCCGACGCCGACATCGTGACCGGACGATTCGCCAGCGACATCAGCACATTCGCCTGCACGCTCGCGATGTACCCTCCTGATGCCGACCCCATCACCAACTGCGCCACCACCGCACCGACCGGCACAGTGCTCGAACTGGCCGACGACGTCGCCGACGCACTACTCGCCGCCAGCGAATCCGACTCTGGGACCGACCGCGCAGGACCCGTCGCGGTGGCCGTGCTGGTCGATCCGCCCGCGCGGCGACTGCTCCTATGGATCGGACCCTTCCCCGACACCACCGCAGCACAGTCCTGGCTGGAGCAGGCCAGCACCGTCAGCGGCGGCACCTACCGCGCGACCATGGGCGTACACCCACTACACGCCACCGACGTCGCCGAGCCGGAAGCGGAAGCCGGCCCGACAACGACCGGAACCGTTACCTGGCCATGCCCGTTCGTGAACTCGTAGCCAACATGGATCAGGCGGCCACAGGGCCGTCGCGTCTGGTGAAGGGGTGTTACGTCATGACGCACCTCAACTTCCCGGACCCTGACTTTGTGTGGGGCGCTCAAGCGGGCATTGGTCTCGGCTACACCTTGGAAGCCGCCGCCGTCCGGCTCGCGAACGACATCGCCGCACTCCGCCAGGACGGAGGCATTCCCACGCAGGTGCGTACCGTCATCGCCGTGCTGCCGCACCAGCGCGTCCTGGAAATCCGCGTGGAGGGACTGACGGTCGAAGCCGACCCCGACCGCACCACCGTCCGGGAGGTCGCCAACACGCTCTTCGAACTGGCCAGCGACCACAACATCATCACGCTCGATGACAAACCACCGCTGTTCACTCAACGCATCCTCTTCCTCGGCACCGACGGCCGACCGTTCACAGCCATGGTCGGAGCAGGTGTCGGCGACGTCGACACACGCCCTGTGTCCTCGTGATGTTGAACGTTGGACACTTTCGCCGACGCCATTCTCAACCACAGCAACTGCCACGGTCGACATCCGGGCACCGCGGTTAACCGCCGCCGTCGGTGTCCGCGTCGGGATTGGTCTCCGGATCGTTGGCGTGGGCGAGGGTGGCCAGCAGTTCCCTCGGCCGCGCGGCCAGCAGGGCGGGCACGGCCTCGTCCTCGGGGATCAGCACCCACACGTTGCCCACGCCGGTCACCGCTCGCCGCTGGTGTCGACGGCCGAGAGCGGCGCGGCCGCGGTGACCTCGGGCTGGGGCTCGGTGTGGGGCTCGGTGCCTCGCGGCGGCGCAGGCGGGCGCCGATGCGCTTGCGCACGTCGTTGATGTGGTCGTCGTCGTAGGCGGTGCGCACCCCGGAGACCGACATGCCCCCGGCCTGGGCCAGGACGTCGAGGGTGTAGGGGCGCGGCTCGACGAACTACCGGCCGTAGGCCAGCAGCAGCCGCATCCGCTCCTCGGCCGCGGCGATCTCCGCCCGCGCCCGCCGGATCTCGTCGATCACCGGGCGTAGCGGTCGACGACCTCCCAGCTCTGGCGCAGCTCCTCCTCGCACTCCCGCCGTCGCCGGTTGGTCGGCCTCGTGGGCTTGGTCGCTCCACACGTCGAGCTCGAACTCCTCGGCGTCCGTGCCGGGGTCGTCGACCTGCTAACCAGGCTCGAACACCGAATTGGTTAACGATGTCCCCCCGTCGTGCGCCGTGGTTCGTCGACCACGACGGCGACCGGGCCTGCAGGACCTCGCCGATGTGCTCGCCGGGCGCCCGGGGCGAGGACTGGCCCGTGCTGGCGGCCCCCGTGCGGACGCCGACGTCGCCGACCTGCGCGAGCTGCCCGCGTCCTACCACCGCGCCGTCGCCGCCCGCGTCCGCCACGAGGACATGTCGCAACGCCGCCGGAGGCCGCGGTCACGGCATGATCGTCGCCATGACCGGTCCCGAGCGCTACCGCGCCGCCGAGCAGTTGCTGAGCGAGGTCGACGAGGTCGGCGACGACCCGCCCCTCGCCGTCGCCGCCCGCACCGAGTTGCTTGCCTGGGCGCAGCTGCACGCCACGCTCGCGGTGGCCGCGGCGACCGCGCTGGCCGCCGAGCCGTCGGGCCTGCCCACCGAGAACGGCTACGCCGCGATGGGCCACGAGGACATCACCGCCTGGAAGAAGGTCGCCGGGACCGCGCCGAAGCGCTACAACCACGGCTGACCCGAGCCCGGCGGTCATGTCGCGGGGACGACGCCGTGGTCCTCGGCGATGGCGCCGACCGCGGTGATGCGCAGGGTTGGCTGGTCGAGGTGGGTGCCCGGCTCGTGGAGGCCCGTCCTGTTCGACCGGCCGTGGACGGCTCGGCCTGTACCGGCTGCCCGCCGACCTGGTCCCGCGCTGATCAGCTACCGACCTCGCGCGGGAGGTTTCAGGCGTATTCCGGTCCGATCTCGTCCACGCGCGGCACCACCGAACCCGGGGCGGCTCGCGCTCGGCGTCGATCGTGACGCCCGCCACATTGGCGGCGATGTTCGTCGTTCCGGGTCTTTCTTGCAGCTAGGAGGTGGAGGTGAAGTCGATGACATAGGGGCGGTGCACGATGGCGACCATGAGGAAGGACAAGCGTCGCGCGGAGGATCTGCTCGCGCTGATCGGCCGGATGCTGCTGGAGAACAAGGTCGGCGGAACGCTGATGGTGAGCGACGCCGTGGTTCAGGCAGCCACCGGTCTCTCGCGTGCCGAACTGATCAATGACGCGGTGTGGGCGACGCGCCAGGGGAGACTTGGCGGTCGTTGGCGAAGGACGTCCTTCCGTCGGAGCTTCTCTCACGCCACCGCACTGCCACCCCTGGCAGTTCTACGAGCTGCCGGACACGTCGCCCTGGGCCTGGGGCCTGGGGGTGACATTGGTAGCCAACCGGTTCGCGGCATTTCAGGCCGACGTCGTCGGGGCGCTGTTGCGCGATCTCGACCTCGCTGGCGACCGGGAGGATCTGCCCCGGCGGTTGATCCTGGCCGAGGCCCGCGCGGTCCGCGCGCACCTGCTGTCTCCGGACGGCATGGACTCCGGCCCGGTGGAGGAGTTCGCCTTCAAGTGGTTGGGATACGCCCGTCCGCCGCGGGCAGAGGACCGGCAGGCCCTGCTCGACGCGGTGGTCGAGGTGCTGCTCGGCGAGGGCTGGGACAGCGGAGACGTCCGCGGGACGTTGCGGGCCACGATCGACCGCGTCCACCAGGGAACGCGCCCGATATGGAAACGGCAGGCCCGCAGCCGCACGGTCGTCTCCTATGACGTGATGGTCCCCGGCCCGATCATCGGCAGCCGCGTTCCACTGATCAGCGCCATGCCTCCCCCCGCCGACGTCGAGGTCATGGCGTTCTACAACCTGCACCTGAACCCCGGGGTGCAGTTCCTTGCCTCCGTGCTGCTGCCGGAGGAGATGCGGGTGGTCCTCTACTACGCGGCCAACCACCAGCAGATCGGCTGGACGGAAGCGGCGACCCTGCTGGGGTACCCGGCCCAGACGGGAGAGAGCGTGCGCCGCAAGGTGGCCTACCGGGTCGGCCAGTACCAGAACGCTCAGCAGGCCCGAGCCCGGCGACGTGTCCCCAGCCGCACATGCTGATCAGCGATTCCGCCCGACATGAGCGGGACCTTGGCCTTGCGGCCGCCCTTGCCGACCATCTCCAGCACTCGGTGCCCGCGGTCATGTCCGAGGTCGTCGAGGCCTGCGCCCGCGTCGGCCAGACCCCGACCCACAGGTCCACGTGCGCCGGGCCCGTGGTCAGCACGTCGACGCAGTGTTCGTCGCACCAGGCCAGCCACGTCCGCACGTCCTGCAGGTACGAGCGGCGGGTGCGCGGCGAGCGCAGGCTTGACAGCCAGGCGGCTGCCAGCAGCCGCTCGCGCTCCGGCAGCCCGAGCACCGCGAGGAACTCCGCGACCGCCCGGTCGACCAGCTCGTGCGCCAGCGCCCGCCGTGTCGGTGCTACCGGTCGCCCCAGGTGCCGGGCGACCTTGTCCATCGGGAAGGCCAGGTCCGCCATCACCTTCGTCTGCGCCTGGTTTATTACCCGGTCTGTCGGTCGTCATTGGGCTGCTCGCGTCGGGGGAGAAACGGTTCCACCTCTGGGGGGATGCCTCGCTCAAACCGCGCCCCGTCGAAGTAGGTAGCTGGGTTGTCGTCAAACGCCGCCAGACCGAGGTAGGGCGAGCGGCTACCGTCGACGGAGCCGGGAAGGCTCACCTGATCGAAGTGGGTTGCACCGCTGAAGATGCTCGCGCTGAACACAGCATCGCCGGTGAAGCGGGTCCCGTTGAACCACACGTCACCGCGGAAGACGGTCGCCTTGAACGCGGCAGCGCGAGCGAAGTTGACAACGCCTAGCCGGACGTTGTCGGTGAACGTGGCTCTGCTGAACACGGCGTCGTCGCTGAAGGCGGTCCGATCGAATACAGCGTCGCCGTTGAAGGTGGCCCGAGCGAACACGGCGCGGCGGGCGGCGCAGCCGTCAAGAGTGAAGTCGATGAGGGTGGCGCCGGTCAGGTCGAGATCGATATCCGCCCAGAAGCTCTGGGGTTTGTTGCCGCGCCTGTCGCGCGCGCGAAGGTGGTTGGTGAGGATACGTTGGGCCGCCAAGCGAACTTCGCGCTCCTGTGTGCGCTCGCGGTGAGCGTCAACGAGCTGGTCGTCAGTGTCGTCGAGGACGGGCGGGTTGTCGGGCGGGACGTAGGGCATGCGCAGGTAGGCGCACAGCACGTTGACGATGGTCTGCCGCTGCTCGACGTGGTCCTGGGCCAGGCGCTCCAGGGCGTAGAGCCCGCCCAACCGCACCGGCGCCTTGTCGGAGCCGAGCTGCTCGACGGCCTTGGTGTAGAGCTCAGTGATCCGGCGGGCCTCCGCATCATGTCGGTTGGTCTCGGCGGTCTCGCGCTGCAGCTCGTAGGCGCGGGCGACGTCGGCCTGGTCGCGCTCCTTCTGCTGCAGCGCGATCTCGGTGGAGCGTTGCCGCCGCCACGCCAGGTACAGGCCGAACAGCCCGCCGGTGCCCAGCAGCACGGTCAACCCGGTCCGCACCAACTCCAGCTGGGTGGGTGCCTGCGGGGAGCCGCCGTCGACCAGTAACCACAACAGCGTCAGCAGCCCGCCGACCACCACCACGACCCCACCCACCGCGGCGACGACCGCCCGCTTGGAGGGCGGCTTCATCGGCGCGGGCGGCCGCTCGGGCTGCGGAACCGGGGAACTCGTCACTCACTGATCATCGCCGTAGCAGCCGAACCGGTTTCCGAACACCTGCCCCCGTAGCCGCGACCGATACCGCCCGGGGCTGCCCCGTCCTCGCCGGCGGGCGGGCTTCCGACGGGCGGCACCAGGTCATCGATGTGGTTGTTCGGCGACGAACCTCGCGGGTTGCCTGGCCAATCCGCGGTGTTGCAGGCGTCGGGCCGCTGTTCTAACCGAGGCCGGAAGGTGTTGCGCAACGGTGTACTTGTCCTGCTCAGGTTGATGAATGGGCAGGTCAGCGTTGCGCAACATCGATCCGGCGGTGACGTCATGTGAAGGGCGGTGCTGCAATAGACAGGTCACCGCGCAGGACATGCCGTGCGGTGACGGCCTCTGGCTCGGCGCGTGGTTGCGGTGAGCACCAGGGCTTTCACACGGGTGCACTGGACATGTGCCCGTGTTGCGCAGTGAGTTCAGCCCCCCGCGGTCTGGCCGCGGGGGCTGACGCGCATCGAGACAGACCGCCGGATTGCCTTGCGGGGGACGATCTCGCCTGGCCTACTGGGCTTAGTCAGTACGAGCGGTCCGGTCGTGTCCAGACGACCAGTCGCACGAGCAGCATCTCCAGACTCACCGCAACCACGTCACCAGCGCTGCGCCTTCAACGCGCCGCGCTACCAGCCAGTCAGGGGCCACCTCATGACCGCGTCCAGGTCCAGATCCAGCGCGCCGCCCTCCACCCCCGTTCTGATCACCCGGTGGGGGTGGCCCGAGGTCGCCACACTGGGAATCGTCTGTGGCCTCGTCACCGCCTTGGTCTCGCGGGACATTCCCGTCTGGGAAGCCGCCAAGGTCGCCTTGGTGGTCTTCGTCGCCGTCTCCACCCCCCGCGCCCTGCGCTCCCTGCGCACGCTCCTGACCGCTGGCCACCTCAGCGGCTATGCCGGCACCGGCGGACATGGTGACGAGGGCGTCGTCGACCTGGGGGACCGCCGTCGATGATCACTCCGCCCGGCCCTGAGCGCGACCACGCTCCGGTGCCCGCCGCCGACACGATCGCCCAACTCCGCGCTGATCTGCGCCAACTCCTCGAGAGGGACGGGGTCTCCCTACGCGCCGCCGCCGACATGGTGCACTACAGCCCGTCGACCTTGTCTCGAGCTCTAAGCCCCGATAGTCCCGCACTCCCGACTCGGGCTGTGGTCACAGCTCTCGCGAACACCTTCGACGCCAAGAACACTAGGACGTGGATCGACCGCTGGACCGCCCTCGCCAAACCCGCGCCAGCAGCCGACGACCAAGACTCGCAGCCACAAGCCCCCGGAACCACCAGCAGAGCACCACGGCGCTATCGGAACGTCGAATCATTCCTTACAGAGCACGGAGCCAGGGAATGGGGTCCGCTGGCAGTCCTGTCACTGACGCTGATCTCCCTGGCGATGGTGCTGATCTCGATCGTGGCGAGCTCCGACGGCGAGATAAACCCGTTGGAGCGCGGGGGCGAGTGGAGACCAACACCTACGACTTTGACTATTGGCGCGATCGGGTTGGTTCTCCTGCTGATGGTTGCGAGTTCCGTCATCACCGTCCTGGTGTTGGCGCGTGCCCGGGGGCCCGTCCCCCAGGCAGGCGACAGTGATGACGCCACCCGACGCGTGCGCGAACCCGAGAAGTGACCACTCGGCTCATCACCAAACCCGACTCCGCCGCGATCACCGCCCACGGGCTCGGGTTCCGGCTCGCCGGGGACGCCGAGCTGGGCCCGAACGACGAGGACCCCGCACCGCTGGCGACTGTGATACGCCTTCCCAGTGCGGAGGTGCGTCCGTGCCGCCTGTCGGAGGCCCGCCCGGCGGCGAGGACCGGGTCAGCCCCGGGGCGGGTGTGGGTCGCGGCTGCGGGGGTAGGTGTTGCGGGCGCCGATGGTGCCGTCCTGGTTCTTGATAACGTGTTCGATCCCGCGCTGCTGGGCCATCTCGCGGCCGCGGGCCTGGGCCTCGGCTTTGGTGGGGGCGGTGTTGGCCGCGCGGGAGGAGCCCTGGACCTTGTTCTTCCAGGTCCCGTCCTCGTGGTAGGTCTCGATGTCGCCCTCGGCCACCTGGTCCTCCTGCTCACTGTCGACGCCGACGCTTCTCAGGGTGCGTCGCATGCCGCCGCCGCGCACGTCGAGGCCTGGCCAGGGCGGCGTGTCGGGTCACGTGTGCTGGAAGGCGGCGCTGATGTCCGTGCTCCGGCGGTCGGGTCGCAGGCCGCGCCAGCTGGGGTGGCGGAGTCTGTTGTCGCTGGTCCAGGCCCGATGTTCCACCTTTCCGACCAGCCGGGGCTGTACCCAGCGGGCCCGGCGCGCGTAGAGGGTGGGCACGAGGTCGTCGAACGGGCTGGAGTCGCGGGCCAGCTCGTGCAGGAGGTTCTGCAGGTCGTCGAGCGCGCGTTGGGTGAAGCCGGTGCCGACGTTGCCGACGTAGCGCAGCCGCCCGTCCGCCTGGTCGTGGACGCCGAGCAGCAGCCCGCCCAGGCCGCGGGCGCGGCGGCCTTCGCCGGGGGTCCAGCCGCCGATGACGACCTCCTGGGTCAGGCGCAGCGCGGTCTTGGTCCAGGCGCGGGAGCGGCGGCCGGGCTCGTACCGGGAGTCCGGCCGCTTGGCCACGATCCCCTCCAGCTGGCTGGCGGCGGCGATGTCGAGCATGTCCGTGCCGGTGACGTCGAGGTAGTGCGGCGACACCGGCAGCACCCGCCGGTCGATCCGCAGCCCGGCCAGCGCCTCCGGGCCAGGTAGGGCTCGTCGACGAGCTCGCGGTCGCCGAGGACGAGCAGGTCGAAGGCGTAGAAGGTCACGGGCCGCAGGGTGCGCAGCCCCGCGCTCGGCAGCGCCACGTGCATGCGGTCCTGCAGGCGCCCGAAGTCCGGGCGGCCCCCGGGGTCGAGCACCACCAGCTACCCGTCCAGCAGCACCGGCTCCCGGAACGCCGGGATCAGGCCCTGCGGCTCGGGGAACGACGAGGTCACCTCCCGCATCGACCGGGTCGTCACCTGAACCGCGCCGGCGCCGACGGCGACCTGGGCGCGCATGTCGTCCCACTTGAACTCGAACGCCCATCCCGGCCCCGCCGGAGCCTGCCCCGGGGCGGCCAGCATCGGCGGCACCGCGGCGGGCGGCGACTGTCCCACCCCGGACATCCTGCGCCCACCGCCGAACCCCGGCATCAGGATCTTCGCAGATCAGCCTGGTCATCCTCTACGGCCAACCGATCAACAAGATCGCCACACTCCGCGCCGACGACCTCGACCCCACCGCCGACCAGGTCCGGATCCGTCTCGGCACCGACTGGCTCGACGTCCCCGAACCCCTCGCCACCCTCCTGCGTCTCGCTCACACTCGCCGCCGCACCATGAACACTGCCGCCAACCCCACCTACCCTTGGCTGTTCCCCGGCCAGATGCCCGGACAACACCGCAGCCACCAACGCATCACCACCACCCTCACAGCACTCGGCATCCCACCACGAGCCATGCGCACCACCACATGGCGCACCTTCGTCCGCCAAGCACCACCACCAGTCCTCGCCAACGCACTCGGCGTCACACCCGCCACCGCCCTGCGCCACGCCCAACTCGCCGGAGCCGACTGGACCAACTACACCGCACGCCGAGCCCACGACAACTGATCACAGCCGAACACCCGGCTCTACCGGTTTTGACGTGATCAGTCCGCCGGCTCGGGGACAAACCGCGCTACCTCAGGCGGCACACGCCGCTCGAACCGCGCCGAGATGAAACTCGTCCATGGCGACGGCGTCGTGTGGTCGTCGAGGCGGGCACTTGGCAATGTGGCCCCGTCGAACGTGGCGTCACCGGTGAAGGTGGTCCCCGAGAAGTTGACGTTTCCAGTGAAGGCGGCCTCGTCGAATCTGACGTCGCCGGTGAACGTGGCCCCATCGAACGACGCAGCGTCGGTGAAGGCCGCCTCGCTGAACCAAGCTCGGTCGGTAAAGGCGGCTCCGCGGAACGAGACGATTGTGAAGATGGCGCGGTCGAACCAGGCGCGGCCGGTGAAGGTGGCCCCCCGGAACGAGACGTCGGCGTCGAAGACGACCTCTCCGAACCAAGCGACACCGGCGAATACCGCGCCATCGAACCCGGCGTTGCCGATGAAGGTCGCCTCGCTGAACCCGGCGTCGCCGGTGAACGTGGCCGCGGCGAACCCGGCGTCGTCGGTAAAGGTCGCGTCGTAGAACCTGGCATCGCCAGTAAAGGCGGCTGCGTCGAACCAGGCGTCGCCGGTGAAGGTCGCCCCTTCGAACCCGGCGGTGCGGATGGTGGTGTTGGCGAGGGTGAAGTCGATGAGGGTGGCGCCGGTGAGGTCGAGGTCGATGTCGGCCCAGAAGGTGGGGAGGGTGCGGCGTCGTAGTCGGGATCGGCTGCCAGGCTGGAGATGGCGGTGCAGGATGTGTTGGGCGGTGAGCCGGACTTCACGCTCTTGTCGCCGCTCCTGTTCCTCGGTTGTCGGCGCCTTGGGCGCCGTGAAGTTGGTTGGCCTGGCGTGAGCGGGGCGTAGCGGCGCGCGCAGGCCACCCAACCTGCTCGCCCCAGGTTTGTCGACGAGCGGGGTGTAGGGGGCGCGGAGGTAGGCGCAGATGACGTCGATCACGGTCTGGCGGTGGTCGGGGTTGTCCTGGGCGACGCGCTCCAGCGCGTACAGCGCCCCGTGCCGCACCGCGGCCTTGTCCGAGCCGAGCTGCTCGATGGCCTTGACATACAGCTCGGTCAACCGCCGCTCGGCCGCGTCGTGCTCGGTGGACCACTGCCGACGCCACGCCAACACCAACGTCATCACCGCGCCGGTCCCCGCCCCAACGGCCAGCGCGGTGCGGATCATCTCCAACCGGCCCTGCGAGGATGCCACATCCAGCATCCGCATCAGCACCAACACCGCGGCCGTGGTGGCCAGCACCACCGGCATCACGATCACCAGCACCGGCCGCACCCAGCCGGGTCCACCTCGTTGACGTCTCGCCACGGGACGATCATCGCGGACGGGTGGGTGACCGTTCCCGCGCCTGGCGAACTCGTCACCCGTCGAATACGCAGCTCTACCGGTTCTCCGCGCTCAGTTTTCCGCGTCTGCTGCGTCCCCCTCCGACGGTGTCGACACGAACCGCGCCACCTCCTCGGGTACTCCCTGCTCGAAGCGGGCGTCGGAGAAGTCGCTCCACGGCGACAACGTCGAATAGTCCACGTAGCGGCTGCTCGGCAAGCTCGCGCTCCTGAAATCGGCGTCGCCGGTGAAGGTGGCCCTGCCGAAATCGGCCGTTCCGGTGAAGGTTGCCCCGTAGAACCAGGCGCCGCCGGTGAAGGTGGCCCCGTCGAACCCGGCCGTCCCAGTGAAGGTGGCGGCGCCGAATTCGACGTTGCCGGTGAAGATGGCCCCGCGGAACCAGGCGTCGCCGGTGAAAGTCGCGCCACTGAAACGAGCGGTGCCGATGGCGCAGTCGGTAAGGTCAAGGTCGATGAGGGTGGCGCCGGTGAGGTCGAGGTCGATATCAGCCCAAAGGCCGTCGCCGGGACGTCGAGGTCCTCGCCGAAGCGCAGGTGGGTGGCCAGGATGCGTTGGGCAGTGAGGCGGACTTCGCGTTCCTGGGTGCGTTCGCGGTGCTCGGCGAGCAGTTCTTTACGCGCCTCGATGTCGGCGGTTGTGTCGGTGTCCGGATCACCAGGCATGGTGTAGGGCATGCGCAGGTAGGCGCAGAGGACGTTGACGATGGTCTGTCGCTGCTCGATGTGGTCTTGGGCGAGGCGTTCCAGGGCGTAGAGCCCGCCCGACCGCACCGGGGCTTTGTCGGAGCCGAGCTGCTCGACGGCCTTGGTGTAGAGGTCGGTGATCCGCCGGGCGACGGAGTCCTCGCGCTGCAGGTCGTAGGCGCGGGCCACGTCGGCCTGGTCCTGCTGCTTCTGCTGCAGGCCGATCTCCGTGGAGTGCTGCCGCCACCACGCCAGGTACAGCGCGAACAGCCCGCCGCCCCCGAGGCCGATGCTCAACCCGGTGCGCAGCGCGTCGAACCGCGCGGTCACCAACTTCTCCCCGTCCAGGCCGCTGGTCCCCGCCCACCACAACACCACCACCAGGGCGACGGTCGCGGTCGCGATACCCGCGGCGACCCAGGCGATCGCCTTCTTCGACAGCGGCGTCATCGGCGGGTCAGGCTGCGGCGGCTGCGGTACCGGTGCACTCCTCACCCACCGATCATCGCCTCAACCGCCGCCCGGTTGCGGGCCGCCTCGGGTCGGGAGGAAGCACGTCCCTATGGAAAGCGAGTGTTCGCTTACGCACACGCCGGGCGGGTCGGCCGCCCGTCGTCCACCGGATCGGGGGCGACTCCGGCGATAGACTGACGGCGGAGCCGTTCAGAGTCTGACGACGGCTGTCGCGGCCGACCCGCGCCCTTCTCCCCCGCCCCGGCGTGCAACAGGCCTACCTGGGTGCGATCTGGACCGGCCCGGCGGTGAGGGTGACGTCGAGCAGCTTCACGCCACCCACGACCAGGCCCGCGCACACAGTGATCACCACGAGCAAGCGGGTCGTGGTGCCCCAGGAGCCGAGCGCGTCCCGGACAACGCCGACCAACGTGGCCGGAGCGCTCGGCTGCGGGTCACCGGGCCGCCCGCCGCTGTCGGATGACTCGTCGTCGCCCATGCCTGGCACCGGCAGGGAAGGGGGATCTAGCCTCACAGAGGGTCGCCTTTCGGGGCTGCTGGAACGGTTTTCGACGGAGGCGACCTGCGCTGACTGGGTCGGAGGTGCTGGTCAGCGATGGTCCCGGCTACGCCTGCCAGCGTGGCCGGGACCGACATCATGGTTGCCGCCTGTCACCAGTGAGGCTAGGACCGATCCACTGGGCCGCAGACCTACTCAGCGCCGGACGGCAGCCGTCCCACGGTAAGCGCGAACCGATCTTCGGCCGGACGGGTCACGACCTCCGCGTCTTTCCTGACCTGCAACTAAGCCCCTTTCCGCAACGCGAACCCACTGACGGGCCGAAGTGCTGTTCGGGTGGGCGCAGGTGAGGCGCACGATCATGTGGACGGCCGGACATCGGCCTGTCACCCGCCCGTTGACGATCGACCCATCACGCGGTCCGTTCACCGCAGTAGAAGGCGCAATCCTGGTGACGGCTCGGACGGACAGGCGCCACCAGCCCAGCGGTTCGACCCACACGGGTCACCGGATCGGTGGAAGTTGCCGTCACCGGCGAAGTGTCGCCGTGGGCGGCAGCGGACGGGCGGCCAAGCTGCTGGCCATGCTGATCCCCGATGCCGCGCTGATCCCCGATGCGGCGAAGTCCGGCCCGGCCATGCGGTACGAGGTGATCGGGCGGGTGTTGATGGCCCTGCACGACACCTAAAGCCCGGCCCGCTGGAGGGCGCGCGCGAGCTGCAGCAGTGGATCACCGGCGACGGCGGGCTGGACCTGTCCTGGGTCGGCGGCCCACACGCCCACGAGGTGGCCGAAGCGCTGCTCGAACTCGCCGAGAACACCGAGACCTACGACGGCCTGGACCCCGGCGACGTGGTGATCGGCCGCACCGGCCGCGGCCCCACCCCGACCGACGCCGAACTCCGGGTGCGTGGCCTACGCGTGCGGCTGCGCCCCAGCGGCACCATCGGCCGCGAGGCCGCCATCGCCGCGGAATTCGACCGGATCCGCGACCGCCACCGCGCCCAGGCCTGACGCCCCCTGCCTCCGAGGCGGCTGGCCAGAAGGCCACCCTCCGAGCTGAGACCGCGCTGGCCGGGCGGGCGCACGCCGATCAGCCCGGCGCGTCCCGGAGCTGGTCGAGCAGCACGTCGAGGTCGGCGATCGGCCACCGTCGGTCGAGCGCTCTGGCGATCACACTCGTACGTGTGTTCGACTGCAGGAGTGCATCCGCGAGCCCGTGCCGAGCGCGACCACCAGCAGCGACAGCGGCTGGCCGCAGGCTCCGACCGGCTACGACGGCTGGCCCAAGCGCTGCCGTGGTTGCGCGTGGACGTCGTCGACGGGCAGACCGTTGCCCTCGACGGCGGCAGCATCGTTCTGGTCATCGCCGACCGCCGCCGCGAGGCGATGATCCGCTGGACCCGGGTGTTCGACACCAGCGCCGTGGCCGCCCTCGCCGACCTGCTCGACGTCGCCTCCCGCACCCAACACGTCCCCGCCCCGATCCTGGACCGACTCCTGCGCCTGGCCGACCGCTCCGACGTCGACACCGACCTACACCCACCCCGTCACGGCCTCGGCCACTAGCCCGGCCCCCCATCCGACGGGTAGGCCGTTCGGGTGCGACCAACACAGATCAATTGCGATGATCGCAAGAGACGGCGTAGCGCGTAGATCATGACGACACGCGATGTTTTCGCCGATCTGGCACTGCTGCTGCACCCGCTGCCCGCGCGCCGCCTGCCCGCAGCGGGATCACCCCATCTCGAAGGCACGGCAAATGATCGTTTGTTCGGCCATCCCCTCGCCATCACGCGCTCGGGCGTGCGGCCAGACGAACCTTCGCCCCCAACCGGGTGACATGGGGGGCTCGATCTTCCGCTCTGCTTGAGAGATGCCTATGCAGTACTCAAGTGCAGACGGAGATGTTCATTCTTCGGGCGGAACGTAGGCCGCGATAGGGGCTGCCGGGCGGGTGGCTCCGGCGTAGTCGTCGCCGTTGTAGCGGTGGTTGTCGATCTGTACCGGTTGGCCGAAGTCGGGTGCGTTGATCATTTTGCCGTCGCCGAGGTAGAGGCCGACGTGGTGGATCTTGTCGGGTGTGCCGTAGAAGACGAGGTCGCCCGGCAGCAGCGGCTGCCCGGCCGGGACGCGTGGGCCTGCGTTGAACTGGGTTTGTGCGGTGCGGGGCAGGGGCACTCCGGCGGCGGCGTAGGCGGCGGTGGTGAGTCCGGAGCAGTCGAAGCCAGCGTGGCCGTGGTCGGGGCCGTTGCCGCCCCACACGTAGGGCAGTCCTCGTTGGCCGCACGCGTAGTTGATCGCGGCGAGGGCGATGGCGTTGGGGGCTTGGATGGCGTCGCAGTCGCCGGTGCCGATGCTGGTCGCGGCGGCCTCGGCGTATGTGGCGGCTTGGTCGAGGACCTTGTCGACGTACCAGTCGGCGTGGTTGTAGGCGAAGATGGCCGCCCGCAGGTCGCCGCGCCGGACGCCCTCGTCGCACAGTAGGAAGGTCGCGGCGTGGATGGCGTCGTGCGGGTTGTACCGGGAGGGCGGGTTGGCGCCGCCGGGCGGGATCCGGTGGGCGGTGATGACGGCGTTGAAGGTCGGGGCGAGGAACTGCATCGGCCCGCCTGCGCCAGCATAGTTCTCGCCCTCGGTCACGCCGGGTGCCTTCAGGCGGCCGTGGTCGGTCTCGACCTTGCCGATCGCGGCGAGCACGGTCCAGTCCAGGCCGGGGCAGTGCGGGGCGGCGGTGAGGTAGAGCAGGCAGTACTCGGGCGGGATGTCCGCGATCGGTTCCGTGCAGTCGATGGTGGTGTTGGAGGAGTTGCCGAACAGCGCGTCCACCACGGCACCGCCGCTGTGGCCGATCATGACGGGGATGAGCAGCAGGATGGCCGCGGCTCCGATGGCGACCTTGGGGAGCACGCTGTCACCACCTTTCCTGTCGGGTCGCGTCGCGTGACGCCGGTGGGCTGATCGGGGCGGGCGGCATCGGCGGGGGCGGTGGCGACATCGGCTGTTGCGAGTCCGTGCCCGTCGGGTTCTCCTCGGTGGGTGTTACCGGCGGCGGCACGTGTGGCCAGGCGTCGGGCAGTCCCGACAGCGGTCGCCGGGACGCCCCGGCGGGGGAGGCCAGTGGGAGCCACATTGCGTCGGCAGGGCTGGGGTGGGCGGCTTCGGGATTGAGCAGCTCGGCCGCCGCCGTGGCGATCGGCACCGAGTTCCGGTCGTCGAGCTCGCGCCACGCCTTCGCGAGCAGTCGACGGGCGGCGGCCTCGCGCCGCGAGGTCGGCAGCCAGACCAGCAGCGGCGTGGTGATGCCGGTGGCTAGCGCGAGGGCGGCGTAGCCTGCCAGTTTCCCGGCGAGCTTGCTCAGCGGTTCGGTGCCGAAGTCGTACTCGAGGAACCACTCGACCTGCCGGTCACCGTGCTGATCGCTGGACCTCCAGCGGCCGTAGCCGTCGGGTTTGACCAGGTCGCCGAAGTGGCGGGCGCACCGGGTCTCCGACCACCACGCCGCCAGCTCGACCTGTTCGCTCGCGTGGGGGTGGCGGGCGCGGTCGACCAGGGCGGTGAACCACTCGTTGACCCCGACGGTGTGGGCCAGGCGCAGGCTGTGCGCTATGCCGAAGACCCGGTCGTGCCGGTAGCCGAGTTCCTTGAGGTCCAGGCCGTCTTCGGCGGCGAGCACGGCCGCACCGGCGGGCGCCAGCACGTAGTGCATCGGCGCGGTGCCGACGGTGACGAAGGGCTGGAAGCGGTCGACGACACCCCACAGGTAGAGCTCGCGCAGCCGCATCCGCCCGGAGCGGAAGCTGGGGAAGGCCAGGGCGGTGATCTGGTGGGCGGTGAGCACGCGGTGTTCCCAGAGCATCCGGGCGATCCACTTGTCGCGCGGGGTCAGCCGCCATGCCAGCACGGCCTGGTGCTCGGCGGTGTTCGCCACACGTGAGGTGGGTCGGGTGGGCTTGTGCCCGCGCAGAGCACGCTGCCGGGTGGGGTGGGTGATCATGGCAAGAACCTCCAGATGGTGCGCAGATTGGGGCTTAGATGAATTGACCAACCTAGACGGTTATGATCAAGATTCACTGTCCCGATTTCGACAGGAGGACGATGGTCAAGGAAGTTGAGTCCGTACGCGGTGACGCTGACCCGTCAGGGCCGTGGATGTGGGAGAACGCCAGGCTGGCAAAGGCGGGTTCACCGCCTGTGGGCGCCCTGGAGATCGGGTTTTATACAGATTCCTGGCGCGTGGACCTTCAGGGGAACGCTGGGCCACTCACTTTCTTGAACCAGTTGTACAATGTTTACCCGGCCGACTATCCATTGGGTGCTCACTCGGTGGGGTTGATGGTGCGTGTTGAGCAATACGTGGATCGGATATTGGATGAGTATCTGGATGATGCCTGGGAGCAAAGCGACCAAGCTGTTTTTCACGGCGGGGATGCCAGCGACGAACTGGCGGCGCTCGTATCGCTTGCCATCGGAGAACGCATACGATCGGCTGGTATTGCGAGGGTGTTCAGTGTGGACGACGACGATCTACGAGGGCAACCACACGTGTTGAGGGAACGGATTCCATATATTTCTCCGTCGCGTTTTGTGCGAGTCCTTCCCCATGTCGGCGCCCGGCATCGACCGGATGTTGCAAGATCGCTCAACCTGCTCGACCTCTATGCTCATTTGTCGCCGAACGAGGCCCGGGCGCTGGTTCGGGCGGCACGTACCTATCAGGAAGCGTTGTGGATCGCAGAGGCCGACCCCCGGCAAGCTTGGCTGCGATTGGTCAATGCGGTCGAGATTATCGCCCAGTTGGCTCCGGACATCCCTGCGGATGCACGCCTGGTGGAGGCCTTTTCGGACGCAGAGTCGTCGGCAATCGTGGGTCGCTTGATTGCAACGGAGGATGACGAATTGATCGAGTGGGTCGCAAAACGCCTCGCCGATCAAGGTAGGTCTACCAAAAAGTTTCTCAACTTCCTACAGAAGTACCAACCGCGGCAACCTCCTGGTCGCCCAACGGTGAAGGCTGCGCAAGTAGACTGGGCGAACATGCGTAAGCACTTTCGCCGTGTGTATGAGTACCGGTCGAATGATCTGCATGCCGGTATTCCTTTTCCGGCGTCGATGTGTGCCCCTCCTCGAAGAACCTCGCAGAACACTCCTTATGAAGTAGCCCCTGAGGCAAAGGGGGACAGGGGATCCTCTCTGATTCTGCTGCATACATTCGAATATGTCGTACGGGGTGCAATTCAGAAATGGTGGCTGCTGAACGGGCGGAAGAAGGCAAAATAGGTCCACCTGGATCATCTCGACGACGGGCCGCGTGCTACTCAATACGGCGTGGGTCCGCGCTCTGAGGGTGCCAGAGTGGCCGAGTGTTCGTGGCGTGGATCCTGTTGACGGCGGCCTTGGGCGCGCGAGTCTGCGCCGCGCGGCGTGCCACTGCGCGGATCACCCGTGCCCTGCCGGGGATGGCGGGCGGGAGTGGCTGGGTGAGCATGGTGAAGGGCTGGGCTTCCTCGCCGTTGAGCACCAGGCGCACGGCGGCGTGGTAGGAGCCGAGGTGGGCGAGGTCGTGGTCGGACAACCTGGGTGCTGTGTGGCGGGACAGTTCTCGGGCGTCTTCGGGGCTGGCGTTGAAGAAGATCTTGCTGCGGGCGTTGGTGGACATGCCTTCGCGGAGTTCGCGGGGGAGTTGGCCGAGGTGTTGGTGGGCAAGGGTCATGGCGACCCGGAACCCGCGCGCCTCGGCGAGCATGTCCTCGATGGGGTAGGGCAGGTTGAGGAAGTTGTGGCATTCGTCGATCACCAGGGAGGCGTCGCGGCGTTGGCGTTGCGGGGTGCGGGCCCGGCCGGTGGTGGCCTGCCAGGTCCGCGCGACCACCAGTGAGCCGACCAGCCGGGTGGTCTCCTCGCCCAGCGAGCCCTTCGGTATACGCACGAGGCCGATGCCGCCGTCGAGCACCTGAGCCATGTCTACTGTGGAGTGCCCGCCTGCGATCGCGTCGCGGACGAACGGCCGCAGTAGGAACGCGCGGAGTTTGTTCATGAGCGGGCTGATGACCTGGGAGCGGGACGAGTCGGTGAGTTCGGAGTACCAGGACCAGAATCCGCGCAGCACGGGGTCGGTGATCCCGGCGGTGACCCGGTTGCGGAACGCCTCGTCGGCCAGCAGTTTGGGGAGGTCGGCGAGGGTGGCGACGCCTTCCTGTGCGCGGAGGGTGAGGCTGGCGGCGCGCATGACGTCGTCGGTGCGCGGTCCCCAGAACGCCGAGTAGACCCGGCGGAAGACGCTGACGAGGTTGTCCACGGTCAGGTCGGTCTCGCCGCCGTCCAAGGGGTTGAGGCAGGGCGGGCGGGATTTGCTGTCGGCGTCGAAGATCACGACCCGGTCCGCGGCGGAGCGGGGCAGGCGGGACAGGACGTCGGTGACGAGGTCGCCCTTGGGGTCGATGAGCACGATGCCTCGGCCTGCTTCGGCGTCGGCGAGGATCATGTTGCCGAGCAGCGTGGACTTGCCGGAGCCGGTCGCGCCGATGACGTGCAGGTGGTGGCGGGCGTCGGGGACGCGGAGGGCGACGGGGCGCTGGTGGCCGGTGTCGGGGACCCCGATCGGCTTGGCTTCCGGCCCTGGGGTGGCGATGCCGGGTGGGGGTGCGATGGCGCGGGCTCCGGCGCGTTGGATGCCGGGGATGGCCTCGTCGGTGGGCAGGTGCGCGATCGTCGCCAGCTCGGGCACCGACAGCAGGTCGCCCCGCCCGAGTCTCCGGGAGTCCATCACGGCACCGGGATGGCGTAGGCGGTGGCGGGTGTAGTGGTTGTGCTCGGTGTAGGAGGCGAACGAGGCCGCCAGGGCGTGCGCCCGTCCGCGGGCGACATCCCGCGCCTGGCGGACCTCGCCCTCGTCGATATCGGCTGGCATCATGGTCGCCACGGCGTAGCGGATCACCGTCTCGAACTGGCTGCCGCGCTGCTTGCTCACGATCGCCCGGTTCTGCGCCGCGTACTCCAGCGAGGTCTGCGGGTCACTGTGCAAGGCGCCGGTCTTCGTCCGCGCCGCAGCCGTACGCCGCGAGCGGCTGCCGGTGCTGGGGGTGATCGCGTCGAGCAGGCGGCCGACCAGCCGGGTGGAGCCGCGGGTGTGGACCCGCCGAGCGGCGCGGCGCGCCTTCTGCACGCGGCGGCCGGTGACTGGGCGGGCCAGCACCTGCACGCAGGCGTACTCCTTCCGTCCGAGCCCGACTGGCGCGCCGATCAGCGCGCGGATGGGGTCGGCGTCGAAGTCGCTGCGGATCGGCAGCGCCTCTGGGCGCGCCAGCCGCAGCTCGCCGCCGACCACCAGGCGCCGCTGCCCCTCACCGGGCACGGGCAGGGGTGGCTCGGCCGGGCCGACGCGGGTGTGCGCGCCGGGCCACGCGGCCTCCACGGCGCGTTCGACCAGGCCGGGCGGGATGACACCGGGCACCCACAGCCGGATGGCGACCCCGGCTTCGGAGAACACGTACTCGCACGCCACGTGCGGCTGGCCGGTGAACGCGCGACGCCAGCCTGGGCGCAGGAGGCCGACGAGGTTGGACCACAACGCGGCTCCGCCCGCGGGGTCCACCGTTGGTGGGGCGAGCACGGTGACCTGACGGGCGTCGGCCAGCAGCAGCTCGTGGCAGCGCCGTGCCCACCACCGCCTGCTGAGCACGATCCCGGTGATGAGGACCGCGAGGACGGGGGCCGCGACCGGGCCCCGGTGCAGGGCGAGGTCGCGCAACCGGGCCAGCAGCGCGAGCAGTGCGCCGCCGGGATCGCGGAGGTAGTCCTCCAACCATCCGGCGGCGACCGGGGCGATCGCGTGGGTGGGCACGGTGGCCAGCAATGGAGTCGGCTGGTGGAGGGCGGACGCTATCCAGCTTCGTGTTCGCGGCAGCATGAACGACTCCCTTCACGGGAGATGCGAGGAGGTGTGGGCGGGTCAGGCGGCGTCGAGGTGAACCTCGTCGCCGGAGTCAGGGCCGAACTCGTCCCCGTCGGGGCCCAGGTCGACGAACGCGGCCTCGGTCTCGTCGCTGGGTTCGCCGGTGTCGGTGTAGGCGGCGAGTTCGGCGGGGTTGCTGGTGACCAGGTAGTGCTCGGTGGGGGAGGCGATGCTCTGGAACGCCACTCGCTGCGTTCCGGCCGAGAGCAGGCCTTGGCCGCGGTCGGCGGAGAGCAGGAACGCGCGTTCCCCGGCGGAGAGGTCGAAGGTCTGGGTGATCTCGTCGATGGCCTGGGATGCCTGTCGCAGCAGGATCTGGGTGGCGGCGTTGGCCACGACGGCCTTGCCGAGGTCGCTGCCGAGCAGGTCGGGGGTGTCCTGGGTCGCGACGGTCACTCCGGCCCAGTGTTTGCGTGATGCCTTGGCCATGCGGAACAGGAACTCGGCCCCGGCCTTCTGTTGCATGAGCAGCCATGCCTCGTCCACCACGACCAGGCGTGGGCGGCGGATGGCCGGGTTGGACACCCGCCGCCACACCGCGTCCAGGGTGAGCAGGGTGCCGATGCCCTTCAGTTCGTCGGGCAGGTCGCGCAGGCTGAACACGACGAGGTGGCCTTCGGGGTTGACGCTGCTGGGGCCGTCGAACAGTTGGTTGAACGCGCCCTCGACGAATGGGTGCAACCGAGCGGCGAGTGCGTCCGCGGCCGGGTCGCCGGCGTGCCCGGCGCCCGCGAGTTGGTCCCGTAGGACCCGGAGGGTCGGGGAGGGGCGGGTCCAGGTGCGGGCGTCGGCGGTGATGCCGACGCTGTGGTAGGTGGCGGCGATCGCCCGGTCCAACGCCGCCCGGTGGGCCGTTTCCAGCTCGCCACCGGTGAGGACGGCGATGACGGTGTGCAGGAACAGGGAACGGCGGACGAGGGCGTCCTTGGGGGCGGTGCGGCGGCCATCCGGTCGGGTGTGGATGGGCAGGTCGAACGGGTTGAGGCGCACGCCGCGCGCGCCGAGGTGGACGTAGGTGCCGCCGACGGCGGCGGCCAGGCGGGCGTACTCGTCCTCGGGGTCGACGACGGCGATCTCGATGCCCCGGTACAGCGACCGCAGGAGTTCCAGCTTGACCAGGTAGGACTTGCCCGCGCCGGAGCGGCCGAGGATCACCGAGTTGTGATTGTGCATCCCGTCGCCGAACCGATCCCAGTGCACCAGCCCCTGCGAGCCGACGTTGTAGCCGTAGAGCACACCGGACGGTGCCGAGGCCGAGGTGGGGTCGGCGGCGGGCAGGTCGGGGCTGGTGAACGGGAACGCCGCCGCCAACGCCGAGGTGTCGAACGTGCGGCGCATCCCGATGAGGTCCAGGCCCATCGGCAGGGTCGACACCCAGCCCTGCAACGAGCGGTAGGTGGTGTGCTTGGCGTCCAGCAACAACGACGCGCACAGCGACCGCAGCGCGGCCACCTCGTCGGTGAGGGTCTTCTCCGAAGCGGCGTGGATGGTCAGGTACAGGCCGACGCGGAACAGCTTTCCCTCCCCGCGGGCGACGCGGGAGGACAGGTCGTAGGCGTCCTCGGTGGCGGCCTCGACCTGCGGGTCGAACAGGCGGCCGTGTTCGGCGGTGTGCCTGCGCCCTGCCTCCAGCTTCGCGAGCTGCTTCTTGAGTCGGGAGGCGGCGGTGGCGGGGTCGATCGGCTCGATGTGCACCGAGACGTCCAGGCGGCCGGGGTAGGTCAGCAGCGGGGCGAGCCAGCCGGGGTGGACCTCGCGCGGGAAGCCGACCACCGCGAAGGAGGCGACCCACTCGCCGCCGACTTCCAGGTGCCGGGCGGCCACCGACAGGGCGTCGGGGGTGAACGCGGCCGCCGACGGGGCCGCCGGGGCGGACGGGCCGTGGTTGCCGCGGGTCTTGCGTGTGCGGGTGGCCATCAGGACTGCCCCCTCTCCTCGTCGTCGTAGTCGTCCTCGTAGTCCCAGTCGTCGTGGTCGTCGCTGCCCTCGCCCTGTCTGGTGGGCGCGACGAAGGAACCGCCGTCGAAGTCATTCGCAAAGTGATCCGTGATGTCGTCCGTGGCGAGGTCCGAGCCGGACGTGGTGGTGATGACCTCGTCCGCCCCGGCCAGCCCGGCCGACGGGGGCAGCAGGCTGTCGGGGTTGCACGCCGAGGCCAGCACCGCCGTGGCCTGCCCCGCGTCCAGCGGGGTGACCACGATCCCGGCCGGGGACAACAGCTCGATCGCCTCGCCGAGACGGCGCACCAGGCGTGACTCCGCGGCTCGTCGGGTTCCTGCGACGACGTGTTCACCGCTCTGCCTGCGGCGTTTGCCCGCCATCGAGCCGAGCACCGCCAGCGGGCCTGGCCCGCCCAAGCCATCGGTCAGGGGCGCCACGCCGAACGGTTCGCGCAGCACGAGCAGGACTTGGCGGCGCAGCAGGTCGGACTGCTGCCCGAGCCGGACCAGGTAGTCGGCGTGCTCGACGGCGGCGGTCTCCAGGGCGGGGTGGGGTAGCGCGCCCGCGCGCTCGCGCAGCTCGGCGATCTGGGCGGAGAGGTCGAGTCGTTCGGTGCGCACGAGCACCTGCACCGGGGCGGTCAGGGAGTGCAGGTAGCGGCCGAACGAGGCGACCAGCGCTTCCTGCTCGGTCGGGGTGCGCAGCGCGAAGTTGACCGTCGAGGCGACCGCGACCACCGCCAGGCCGTCGGCGCCGAGGTCGACCACCCCGGTTGCGGTGATGACTTCGGCCGGCAGCCGCAACGCCGAGGGCGACACCTGTTCCGGCTGCCCGGTTCGGCCCTTGCGACGACCCGAGGTCGGGCCTGTGGTCCGGTCGTTCTCGGGGGTGAGCCAGGCGGGCGCGGGGCGCACGCCCTCGGGCGCGGCGACGCGGTGGCGGGGTGCGAGGCGTTGGCGGATCGCGGCGACGAGCAGCGTGTCCATCGGCACGCCGTCGCGCCTGCCGAGGGCGAGCATCGCCGCGGCCGCGCCGACCGGGACGGCGAAGGCCAGGAACACCGGGACCGGCACCACGGCGCGGGTGGCCGCCCACAGCAGGTAGAGCACCGCGCCGGCGGTGGCGAGGATGGCCAGTTGGCGGGCGGTGAGCGGGCCGAGGACGCGGTCGTGCATGTCGACGTCGGCCGGGATGCGGACAGGTGTGGTCATGGGGTGCTACCTCCGGGCTCGGGAGGCCGCCGCGTCGCCGGCGGTGTCGGTGGTGGGGGTGGGCTGACGGCGGGTGTCGACGGCTTGGGTGGCTTCGGCAGGTCCAGCGGCAGTCGCAGCTGCCGCCCCGGGGGCGGTGCGGGTCGGGGTGGTGCCGCTGGCGGTGCGGGTGGGGGTGCGGGCACGCGGCGGACGTTGTCGAGGGGCAGCGGGTATTGACCGCTGCGGGTGGCCCGGTTGCCCTTGTAGGGGTCGAACGGCAGCTGCGGCTGCACCACCCGGTGGGCCGCTGGCCGCACGGTCGGAGGTGGTGGTGGGCTCGGCGGGCGCGGCACCCGACGGATGCCGTCCAGGGGCAGCGGGTACTGCCCGGAGCGGGTGGGGCGGTTGCCGCGGTAGGGGTCGAACGGGAGTGGGAGTTGTCCGCCGTTGCCCTTGCGGCCGGGCCGCCTTCTCTCGGTGTCGGTCCCGTCGGGCGGGGCGGGCGGCGGGGTGCGGTGGACGTTCAGGTGCAACCGGTACTGGCCGTCGCGGCCGAGGACAGGTTTGTTCTCCGGCCAGTCCTCGCCCAGCGGCAGCGCCAGCTGCCGTCCCTGCGCAACGGATGGTTTCGGTGCCGGGCCGCCCTTCGGGCTGGGGCTGCCCGCCGGGCGGGTGCGGCGTATGCCGGGTAGCGGCAGGACGTACTGCCCGCCTGCGGTGGTGCGCGGGTTGGCGTAGGGGGCGGGCGAGCCGCGGTTGGTGCTTGCCCCGGCGCGGCCGCCCCGGCCACCGCCGAGTGTGTGGGGTGTGCCGCCTTTCCCGCCGCCGCGGGCACCGAGTAGGCCGAAGGTCTTGTAGGCGAGGAAGCCTTTGACGAGCGAACCGATCAGCGACCGGCCGTTGCCGGTGCGGATGGAGGACAGCACCCAGAAGGGGATCTTGAACAGGATGTACATCAGCGCGAGCGCGACGAGGAGGTTGACCAGGCCGGTCATGGTGGGGCCGAAGAGGGTGAACCCGCCGGGGGCGAGGAAGACGTTCATCCCGACGATGAGGGTCATGCTCTGCCCCACCTGGATCGCGAGGCAGCCGCCGTAGGCTTTCCACCACCAGTAGGCGATGCCCTCGGTCTGCGGCAGCGCGTGGAACATCAACGCCAGCGGGGCGCCGGCGATGAGGATGATGGTGAGCGCGACGCGCACGACGTAGGTGACGAGCAGGGCGATGAGCATCCCGGCGAGGAAGATGCCGATGAAGATGATCCAGATGCCGCCGTTGAGGGAGCCGAGGACGAGGTTGCGCAGCGTCTCCCCGGCGGCGCCTGCGTCGACGCCTCCGCCCATGATGGCGGCGACGAGTCCGTTGGCGATCTGGATGCCCTTGGTCGCGACCCACAGCGACAGCGCCCCGGCGAGGAACCCGACCACGAGGCGCGGGGCGAGTTCCTTGATGGAGTGTCGGGTCTGGACGCTCTGGTAGCTCATCGCGATGACCCCGGCGATGAGGACCAGGAGTCCGTAGGCGAGGAGCAGGATCTGCCAGGAGTTGTCCCACAGCTCGCCCACCCTCGGCAGCTCGCCGGGCATGGGGGTGGTCAGCAGCGTTCGGGACAGGAGATCGAGGAGCGGGTTGAGCGCTTCGGTGACGATGCCGCGGAAGAAGGCGTTGATGGCCTCGGTGATGCAGGCGCCGATGTCGGTGATGCCGCACTCGTCGGTCGGCTCCCCGCCCTGACCCGGCGGACCCGTGCCGGGGTTCGTCGGGGGAGGGGTGGTGGCGTCGGGTCGGGGGATGCAGCCCTCGCCGGTGCACGGTGTCGACGGCGCGGTCGGGACCGTGGTGGGGTTGGGGGTGCAGGGCTGCTGCGGCAGTGTGGGGTCGCACGGGTCTGGGTCGACGGTCGGGAACGGTGGCGGCACCGGCTGCACGGCGACGGCGGGGGAGACCGCAGCCGGCGTGCTGGCCGTGGCGGCGAGGGCACCGCCCACCAGGACGACCAGGCTCACCGCCAACGCGAGGAGCGCGCGGCCGCGAGCGGTGTGGACACGACGCGACCCCGGGCGATCCTGGAGGCGGTGCGCGGCCGCAGGCGCGAGCATCGTCCGGCGGTCGACGTGCCTCGACCGGGCTTCCCAGGTCCGTGCCGGGTCGGGCGGCGGGATGACCGTGGAGGCGACCGATGCGCGGCGCGGGGTGGATGTGATCGTCGGGCGCATGGTCAGGCACCCACGATGCCTTTGAGGACGGTGACGACCAGCGGGGCGAGCGCGGCCAGTGCGTAGCCGATCCCGGCGGCTTTGAACGCCTCCTTGGACTTCTCCTGCTCGCCGGGGTCGCCGCCGCCGAACACCCGGCGCACGCCGCCGATGGTGAGGAACACGGTCGCCAGCGCGGCGAGGATGCCCATCAGCCAGTTGCGGATGTTGGTCAGGACCTCGTCGACGCTGCCGGCGATCGCGAGCACCACGGTGTCGGCGTGCGCGGTGGCCCCGGGGAACAGCAGTGTCCCCGCGACGAGTCCGGCCACCAGCAGCATGTGGCGGCGCGCGTTCCGGCATCGACGACGGTGCGTCGCGGACGTCGAGGACGTGCCGGGGTGAACGGTCTCCCGGTGCGGGGCGGACCACTCGGGCGGCTGGGAGAGCGAAGCGGTACCACGCGGGTCGGCGGCCGCTGCGCCGCCGGGCTGGTGGTCGTCCTTCGGGCGGTGGCGAGGGTGGACAGGGGGTTGGGTCAGGCGCATCGCGGCACTCCCGGAGTCGAGCCCGAGGGCCGTCGCGTCGGCTCGGGCGAGGAGGAGGTGGTGTGCGCGGGAGCGGCGTGCGTCCTCCCGCACCCCTGAACTCCGGGAAACCGGCTCCGCGGGGACACGCGCCCGCTCCCTGTCTTTCCCGTGCGTGCCGTCGGGTCGGTGACGGTGCGTGATGGCGGGGTGGTGTGGGTGGCGTGCGCGGCGGCGTCGGTGATGGTCACCGCGTCGGCCACCTGGGTCGCCAGATCGTGCTCGCGCGGCCCGGCGTGGAGGGTGTCGGAGGCGTCGTGGAGCAGGTAGGCGACGAGGCGGCGCTCGGCTCGGTGGCGTGCCTTCTTCGCCGCCTGATAGGACAGGTTCCGCGCGGCCGCGGCGTCGGCGAGCGGCACACCTTCCAGGCGGGTGGCGCCGATGAGTTCGGCCTCGGCGGCGGTGATCGCCCGCTCGGCGACCGCGCGGGCGAGGACGAAGTCCGGGTGACCCGACGGCGGCGGCGGCTCGGTGGAGCGGAACCCGTGCCCGTAGGGCGTCGGCGCGTCCAGTGCCTCGCGCACCGCCGCGTGCCCGGCGCGATAGGCCGCCCACCGCAACCGGAGCATGACGCGCGGGCGGCGCAGGTCGATCGTGTCGAGCTCGGCGACGAACCCGGTCAGCACCGCGGCGTGGATGTCGCTCGGGTCCCCGGCGAAGCGGGCCGAGAGGGTGGCGGCGATGGTGGTCAGCGCCGGCAACGCCACACCCACGCACCCGACCGTCCAGGCGCCGCCCTCGGCACGCGCCAACAGCACCAGGTGCGCCCACACCGCGTCCCGCAGCGCCTGCGGGCAGCCGCGGCGCAGCAGCCGGTCACGCACCTCGTTCAGCGGCACCCGCCGCCCCGGCAGACCGGGGAACAACCGGCCATCCACACCCAGGGGGTGCGGGCCGGTGACGAGCCACTCGAACGCCGCCCGCGCGGCGTCCAACGGCATGTGATCGCGCTCGAAACCCGAACGCGGAATAGCGTCACGAGAACTCATGAATGACCCCCGAAGCGAGTCGGAAACGACGACTCGCCCAGGACGCCACACCGGGTGGTACCGACCGATCACCGAACCGGTACCGGTCTAGTACCGCGCAGGTACCGGCGATCGTCGGTCACCATGCGACGGCACTTCGACATCCACGCGAGGTGTCGCTGTGGATCTAGCGATCTCGACAGACAAGATCGGGAGTCCTGCGCTGACAGTGCCCTTCTAGCTGCTGATACGAGGTCGTGGTACTAGCTCGGTACCAGTTCGGTAAGAGCCGTGGTCGTGCCGTCGCGCCCCACATCGACGCGCCGGGGGCGGGTGCACCGTCGGGGTTGATAGTCGATTCCTTGCACTGTTCTGTCGGCGTTGGCCTGTCCATTTCTCGCGCGGACGTATGCGCGGGCCTCTACGGCTGTTTCCGACGGTCGTGAAGCAGTGGGAAATGCGACGGCAGGTTGTCCCCGAGGGGCCTGTATTTCGGAGTTCAGGGCTGTCAACAGCGCCGTACACCCACGGCGCACTTACCCCGGCGAAGGGGATGCTCGTGACCCAGCCCGACCACTCCGGCCGCCGCTCGCCCCGGCGCCGCGCCGCCTCCACCCACCCGGCCTCGACCCGTGCAGGCGGGCGTCGGGCGGTGGAGCGCAGGCCCTGGCCGACCGCGCCGACCACCACCCGGGTCAGCCCCGGCAAACCCGTCGGCGAGACTCCTCGCTCACGGTCGCGAGGGTCGGCGACGACCCCGACTCCGGCGACCGTGTGGACCGCCGGCAGCGACCCGGTCGACCTCGACGCGACGTGGCCCGCTGCGCTCATCGAACGGATCGTCACCTCGTTCAGCGAGCCCGCCGCGCGGGTCGTGCTGCTCGCCCGGCCGACCCCGCACAACACCGGCCGCACGCTCGCCGCAGTCGGAGACGACGGCGTCATCGACCGCGCGCCCGGCACCGAGTCGGACCCCGAGGTGGCCGACGCCGCGGCCGTCGTCGAACGCCTCGGCCGCACCGTTCGCGTCGAGCACCTGCCCGCCGACCCGAGCGTGACCAGTCCTGCTTCCCGACCCTTCTGGGCCGACCTCGTCACCGGCTCCACCCCGGCCCCCGCGCCCCTCCCGACGGCCTCCGCCAAGGTCCCCACGTCGCACCCGGCGACGGGCACCGTCGGGGACGCGGACCTGATCGTGACGAGCCTGCCGCCAGCCCACTGCGGCGACCGCGCGGACCTCGTGGCGTTGTTCGCGGCTCGAGCGTTGCGGGTCGGCGGCATCCTCGCCGTGCTCACCCACTGTGACTGGACGAGCGGGGAGTTGACGGACCCGACGGGGGCGGTGGTGGCCGCCGGGCAGAACGCCGACCTGCTCTACCTGCAGCACATCGCAGCCCTGCACGCGCCCGTCCGCGACGGCCGCTTCGACCTCCCCGACAGCCCCGCCGACGACCTCGACGAGGAGGTCCGCGCGCGGCACCGCGCCGTGGTGCGCGGACTGCCCGCGCCACATCGGCGCATCCACTCCGACGTCCTCGTCTTCGCCCAACCGCACGACCACCAACCACCGCCCCCGCTGTCCGCGAACACCGCCGCGCAGGGCGGAGACCGCCGATGACCACCACGCCGAACACCGACCCCGCCCGCTCCGCCGACGGTGCGGCCGACACCGACCGCAGCGGCGAGTCGACCCAGCGCATCCCGGCGGCGGTCATCGCCGAGCTCGACACCGCGCCCACCGCTGTGGACAGCGCGGCGGGCGAGGAGGCCGGGGAATCGCCCGCGGTGTCGGTGTGGACGACCGCGCAGTCCTCGCCCGCCGCGCAGCGCAAGAACTCCTACGTGCCGGAGTCGACCGCGCATCCGGCCAAGATGCTGCCCGAGGTCGTCCGCCACGCAGTCGCGCACTACACCCGGCCCGGTGATCTTGTGCTCGACCCGATGTGCGGGATCGGCACCACGCTGGTCGAGGCGGTGCGGCTGGGCCGCCGCGCGCTCGGGGTGGAGTACGAACCGCACTGGGTCGACGTCGCCTGGGCCAACCTCGACCTCGCCCGCGACCACGGCTTCGACCACGACGCCCGCGTGATCCAGGGCGACGCCCGTCAGCTCGTGACGCTGTTGGCGCCGGAGTACGTGGGGCAGGCAGCGCTCGTGGTGACGTCCCCGCCCTACGGGCCCTCCACACACGGGCAGGTGTCGGTCGCCCCGGGCGCGGGGGTGCAGAAGTACCACCACCTCTACGGCAACACCCTCGACCGCGGCAACCTCGCCAACATCGGCCATCACCGCCTGCTGGCCGGGTTCACCCGCATCCTCGCCGCGCTGCGCACCTTCCTCAAACCCGGCGGGCACATCGTCATCACCATCCGCCCCTGGCGCGAACACGCCGAGCTCATCGACCTGCCCTCCCAGATCCTTGCCTGCGGACGCGCCGCCGGACTCATCCCCGTGGAGCGCGACGTCGCCCTGCTCGCCCGCGCCGCCGCCACCGACCTCGTCGCCCGCGGCTCGTTCTTCCAGCGCGACTTCATCCGCAAACAGCGCGAGCGCGGACTGCCGCTGCACCTGATCGCCCACGAGGACGTCCTCGTCTTCCGCACCGCCCTCCACAAGACCACCGGGAAAGCCGCGGCCGCTGCTCCGGACGCGGACGTGGTCGACCTCGAGCAGTACCGCTCCACGCGATCGGCGCGCGCCACGAGCCGAGGTAGGGCGGCATGACCACCCGTCCATCCCGTCCGCCCCACTCGGGGACGCGGCGTTCGCTCGCGCGAGACGATTCGGTCACGGCATCCGGTCCGGTCGTGGGCTCGTTGTGCACCGGCTACGGCGGCCTGGACCTCGGCGTGCTGGCCGCCCTCCGCGGCGGCCGGATCGCGTGGGTCGCCGACCCGGACCCGCACGTCCGCCTGATCCTCGCCGCCCGCATGCCTGACATCCCGAACCTCGGCGACCTGCGACGCATCGACTGGGCCGCCGTCGAGCCGGTCGACGTGCTCGTCGCGGGGTTCCCCTGCCAGGACATCTCCGCCGCCGGGAAACGCGCGGGCATCGAGAAAGGAGCGCGCAGTGGCCTGTGGGCCGACATCGTGGCGGGCCTTCGCCTACTACGACCCGCGCTCGTCGTGCTGGAGAACGTCGCCGCGCTTCGCTGGAAAGCGGGAGGTCTCCACCGTGTACTCGGCGACCTGGCCGAAGCGGGGTATGACGCGCTCTGGCGTAGCGTCCGCGCCGCCGACATCGGCGCCCCGCACCGCCACGAACGCGTGTTCCTGCTCGCCTGGCGCCGCGACCACGACGGCGCCGCCGACCAACCCCCAGGACGGCGAGGACCCCGCGACCTGGTCGCGGCCACGCCGACGACACCGGACCGGTGTCGATGGCAACGGGATGGTGATGCCGCTGTCGATCGCGGTGCGGCTGCTGCCGACGCCGAGAGCCTCGGACACCGGGACGGCGGGCCGCAAAGCCGGAGCGGGGTTCCGTCCACCGCTGTCGCAACAGGTGCTCCCCTTGGTGGAACGCGAAGCGCTGCTGCCGACCCCGCGGGCGACGGACGGGACGAAGGGCTGCCCGGCACAACGGGGCTCCAAGGGCGACCTGATGCTGCCCTCGGCGATCAGTCGCCTGCTCACCCCACCGGCGCGCAGCCGGGTCGACGGCAGCGGGACCGACACCACCTCGTAGCGGTCCGCGACGGCGAGGAGGGCGAGGCGAGCCGGGCGTCCGCCGTCGAGGCGACACCGGTGAACTGGGGTGTCTACGAGGCGGCGATCCGCGGCTGGGAAACGGTCCTCGGTCGACCGGTCCCGTATCCGATCCAGTCCGGCAATCACGGCCGGCCGGTGCTCGCGCCCGCCTTCGTCGAGCACCTCATGGGCCTCCCGCGCGGATGGGTCACCGACCTCCCGCTGCCCCGCACCGCCCAGCTCCGGGCGCTGGGCAACGGCGTCGTCCCCGCACAAGCCGCACACGCCGTCGCGCTGCTGCTCGAGGACCTCGCCACCCTCCTCCACGCCGAGCACCGCCCGCCGGTCCGGCGGGAGGTGGCGGCATGACCACCCACTCGACGTCGCCCGATCCCTGGCCCGCGCTGCGGCTGCTGTCCCTGGGCGCCGGGGTGCAGAGCACCACCGTGCTGCTGCTCGCGTGCGAGGGCGAGATCCCACCTTTCGACGTCGCCCTGTTCGCCGACACCGGCTGGGAACCCCGCGCGGTCTACGCCAACCTCGACCGCCTCGCCGCCCACGCCACCAGACACGGCATTCCGGTGCGCAGGATCTCGGCAGGGAACATCCGCGCCGACGCCCTCGACCCGCGCCACCGCTTCGTCTCCATGCCCCTGCACACCCTCAACCCCGACGGCACCCGAGGCCTCGCCCGCAGGCAATGCACCTCCGAATACAAGATCATCCCGCTCAAGAAGGCCGCCCGGGAACTGCTCGGCTACCCGCACCCGCGGCGCGTGCCGCGCGGGGTGTACGCCGAACAGGCCATCGGGATCAGCACCGATGAGGTCCACCGTGCCAAGGACTCCGGGCTGCGGTTCCTGCGCAACGTTTTCCCGCTGATCGAGCTCGGCTTCGACCGCGCCCGCTGCGTCGAGTTCCTTGCCGAACGCGGCTTCGGGCAGACGGTGAAGTCCGCCTGTGTCGGGTGCCCGTTTCACGGCAACGTCGGGTGGCGCTGGGTCCGCGACAACGACCCCGACGGGTGGGCGGAGGCCGTCGAGTTCGACCGCGCCATCCGCCACGGCTACCCCCACGCCACCACACAAGGCCAGGAGCTGCGCGGCCAGTACTTCCTTCACCGCTCCTGCCTTCCCCTGGACCAGGTCGACCTCGACACACCCGCCAAGCCCCGCAGGCACCTGCGGCTGATCAGCGCCGACACGGTCGATGACGACGGTGACCCGGACGGCTGCTCGCCGTGGTCGTGCCGCTCCGGCGAACCAGCCACCGCCACCGACGACCCCGGTCACCGCGAGCGTGCGGCGTGAACACCGCGATCGCTTTGCCACAACGCGACTCGATGTCGCTCAAGCGGCGGGGCTGGCCAGCGGTCCCGCGATCTGTGAGGTGGGCCGGGGTGGCGGTGGTGGGGTGGCTGCTGTTGGTTGTCGCGGCCAACGTCGCCTCGGTGCACTGGCCGCCGCTGGTGATCGGCGGGCTGGTGGTCCCGGCGGGCACGCTGTTCGCCGGAGCAAGCCTGACGCTCCGCGACCTCGTCCACGACACAGCGGGGATCCGTGGTGTCGCCGCGGGGATCCTCACCGGAGCGGGGCTGTCGGCCGTGCTGGCCGCCCCGCAGATCGCGGTGGCCAGCGTCCTCGCGTTCACCGTCTCGGAGGTCGTCGACGCGCGCATCTACGCGCGGCTGCGCCACCGCGGGCGGACGGCGGCTGTCGCGGCATCCAACGCGGCCGGGCTGGTGGTCGACAGCGTGCTGTTCGTTCCGTTAGCCTTCGGCGGCTGCGCCGCCGTGCCCGGCCAACTCGTCGGCAAGACGCTCGCCACCGCCCTCACCCTCGCCGCACTCCACACTGCCCGCTGGGCGGTGAGCCGGTGAAGTTCTACCTGGGCACCCATCAACCGTCCTGGCTCGCCCGCGACCTCGGCGTGCCGTTGCTGGTCAGCCACCGCCGACTGGCCGGCCGCCGCACCCTTCCCCGCGCCAGCGGCCCGTGGGCGTTGGACTCCGGCGGCTTCACCGAGCTGTCGCTGCACGGCCGCTGGCGCACCGACACCGCCACCTACGTCCGAGCGGTGCGCCGCTACGCCACCGAGATCGGCCACCTCGACTGGGCCGCACCCCGCGACTGGATGACCGAACCCCACGTCCTGGCCCGCACCGGCCTCAGCCTGCGCACCCACCAACACCGCACCGTCACCGACTACCTCCGCCTCCGCGACCTCGCCCACGAACTGCCGATCATCCCGGTCCTTCAAGGACAGACCATCACCGACTACCACCGCTGCGCCGACCTCTACGAACACCACGGCATCAACCTGGCCGCACTGCCGCTGGTCGGGATCGGCAGCATCTGCCGCCGCCAACACACTTACGAAGTCGAACAGATCATCCACGCCCTCGCCCACCGCGGATACCGGCTGCACGCCTTCGGCGCCAAGGTCCTCGGCCTGTCCCGCTACGCCACACACCTCACCTCCAGCGACTCCGCCGCCTGGAGCTTCCGCGGCCGCCACCTCCCCGGCTGCGCCCCCGGACACCGCAGCGAATCGAACTGCCTGCGCTTCGCCCTTGCCTGGCACCGCCACCTCACCGACCGCGTTCCCGAGATCACCCCACCCGCCGACATACCCCCACGACCCGACAACCGCTCTCGGCCACCCAATCCGAGGCCCGGGCGGACCCACCCACGCCGTCCTCGATCGAACTGCACGCAAGGAGCCCGACATGGTCAACAACGGTCCCCGTCGTCCCGCCCGCCTGGCCGGACCCCAACGTCCAACTCCCGGCAACCGTCCCCAACCTCGCCGCGGTGATGATGCCCCGTCTACAGACCAGCGGTCGGACCAGATCGCGACGGTGGGGGAGGAGGGGCTGGTTCTGCTCACCGCCGAGCAGGCAGCGGCGCGCCTGCAGTTGCGGCCCTCGTGGTTGCGGCGCAAAGCAGCCGCCCGCGTGATCCCGTGCCGCTACGTCGGCAAGCACCTGCGCTTCACCCCGGAGGACCTCACCGCCATCGCCACCCAATACGCCCACACACCAGCCGAACCCGGTCTACAACTTCGGCGGCGGGTCCCCTGATCGGGCGGCCTCCGGCAGCCCCGCTTGCCCACTCGCCCCGACGCACGCGTCCATACAGCCGTACCCCGTCGACCCGCGATGAGAAGAGGTGCCGCCCGTGGCCTACGTCGAACCCTCCGGGCCCAACACCTGGCGGGTCCGCTTCCGCAAACCCGACGGATCACTCGGTTCGATCCCCGGCTTCACCAGCATCACCGACGCGCAAGACCGCGCCGAGGAGATCAACGTCGACCAACGCCGGGGCCAGTTCATCGACCCCGACGGCGGGAAGACCCGCCTCGAAGCATGGGCCGACCTGTGGTTCGACGCACTCGACGTCGGACCCAACACCGAACGCCAGTACCGCAGCCTCTGGCGCAACCACCTCCAACCCGACTGGGGCCACCAGGCCCTCGCCGGGATCACCAACCTGTCCGTGCACGCCTGGGCCAAGACCAAACGCGCCGACGGCTACGCCCCGACCACCGTGACCACCATGGTCAAGCTCCTGTCAATGCTGCTCACCGACGCCGCCGACGAACGCCTCATCCACGCAAACCCCTACCGCCCCAAACGACGCGGACCCCGCCACGCCACCGCCCCACGCGAACGCGTCCACACCACACCCCACAACGCCCTCCGCGTCGCCCTCCACGCCCACCAACTCGCCGGAGCCTGGGCGGCCGTCCTCATCATCACCGGCGCCTGGACCGGAGCCCGCTGGGGCGAACTCCTCGGCCTGCAACGCCACAACCTCCACCTACCCGCCGACAGCCCTGGCCGCATGGTCATCCACCCCGACCACGGATCCCTGCTGGAAATCGACGGCAAATTCCAACTCGCCCCACCCAAGACCATCGAATCCGCCCGCACCATCACCCTCCCACCCTTCCTCACCCAACTATTGCGCCACTACCTCTCCACCCACACCCACCCCCACGTCTTCACCACCCTCGCGGGCGACCATCCCCGCCGCTCCAACTTCTCCCGCCGCGTCATGCGCCCCGCCGCCGACGGCACCACCGGCCACCCCGCCCACTGGCCGCGCCTGTCCCCGATCGAACCCGGCCTCACCTTCCACGGCCTACGCCACAGCCACAAGACCTGGCTCATCGCCGACCTCATCCCCGACATCGCCCAAGCCAAACGCCTCGGCCACCGCCTCGCCGACAAGATCGAACACATCTACAGCCACGTCGCCCCCGAAGTCGAAACCCGCCTCCTCGACGCCCTCCAACAACGCTGGTGTAACGCCGTGCAGAACATCATCGCAGCGGACCTACGCCCACTGCTCGAACTGACCCCGAGCCTTGCCGCCTGATCCAAACGGCGCGTTGCTGATCACGCCCTGATCCCAGCTACGTGCCCGTACCTGGCCGCTGTTTGGCGAAGCTAAACGGCCTAGTCGCTTGGAATGTCTGGCCCCTCCGGCGTGACAACGAGGGAGAACAACCCGACTACTCCGCTCAGCTCCAAGATCCGCAGTACGCGAGGGTGGCAGTGCGTGATCACGACGGTCTTTCCCTTGCGTTTGCAGTCGGCGTGCAACTGAGTCAGGAGACGCACGCCGCTCGATCCGCAGAACGTGACCTCCGCTAAGTCCAGTTCCACCCGCGCGCCAGGCAAGGTGAGCACGGCCAGCAACTCCTCCAACACCGCAGGCTCGGTGGCCATGTCCAACTCACCGCTCACCGTGGCCATCGCCCCGGTGTCAGTCTTATCGACCCTGACCGCTGCGGACCTCTTGTTCACCCGTCGCTCCCCGGACACCATGCCCGCCGCGACGCAGACCGGGTGTTCCCCGCGCCAAACGTCGGGGCCGCACACGGCCACCGGTGAACTGTAGCCTTTATGTCCAGCCCGAAGCCATGCCAACCCGCCTGCATTGCCCGGAGGTGGGAGGACGGCATCGCGTGGCGCAACACTCGACACGGCCCTCCGTGTGGGGGCACGCTGCTGTTTACTGGTTTGTAACCTGGTTTAGCAGCGTGTACCCCTGCGCGACCGGCGCGCCGACTACGGCCCAGAGGGCACCGGAAATCCGGCGAAACGTCTGATGGCACTCAGAGCAGCAATTGTGCTGGTTTCTCACGAGAACGTCACCTCTTTTTCTATACGTGGTGATCGTCGACCACGACAGGCCACCAGGGCGGTAAGTGCACAGTTTGTGCGCTGACCCACCCGATCGTTGATCAAATCCGGCGGTAGGAGAACGGACTTAGTCACGGGTGAGACACGGTGTCCTACCCGTGGCTAGAGGTGGCGGACCGTCGCCTGCGGAAACTAGACCGCCACTCCTCGATGACCAGCAATCAACTTCGCGTCAAGGTAGCGCGTCGCTTCCAGAGCGCCTCGCCGCGGAAAGCTGAGCGCGAAGACCGGGTGATAATCCGCTGCATCACTCAGTCTCTGTCGGTGCCTGTGGTCGATCACCTCTGGCACCTCTTTCGCGATGGTTGATCAGGGCTACCGTGACAGGGGATGCTGTCAACCCTGGTTGACCACAGCAGGTTCGTCAACTACCGTTGACAGATGGATGTGGGAAAGCTGACCGAACTCGCGGGATCGACAGCCAACCATGACTCGTTGATGGGACCGGCACTGTAGCAGGGCTCCGCATCGAGTTTGGGCGCATCGAGGTGGCTGTGCTGCGCCACACGAGACAGTGGCGCCGGATGGCCGCAGATCGCGGCTGTCGTGGGTGTCGTGAAGCACTGGGTCCACACTGGCGCTCATTGCCTGATCGGCGGCCGGTCATGACCAGGAACCACGGTGACGAGCGGCTCGCGGCCAGGCTCGGCGAGCTGTTGGGGCCGCGCCATCCGATCGCCGCAGTGGCCGTGGTCTCGCCCCAGGGCACGGCACTGGCCTGCCGCGGCGCCAACCTCGACGCCGACTTCGAGATCGGGTCGATCGCCAAAGGCGTCACGGGGCTGCTGTACGCCGAGGCGCTTGCGCGAGGTGAGGTCGGCGCTCACACCTCCCTCGGCGAGCTGCTGCCGCTGGGCGACGCCCCCGCCGCGCGGGTGACGTTGGAGTCGCTGACCACGCACCGGTCCGGTCTGCCCAGCCTGCCTCGATCCGCCCGACCATGGCGGCGCACCATCGCGTTGTGGCGCCACGGCACGAACCCCTACGGCGAGGACCTCGGACAGTTGCTCGTCCAGGCCCGGGACGTTCCGCTCGGCAGACCGCGGCCCCGCTATTCCAACCTCGGGTTCGAATTGCTTGGCCACGCCCTCGCCCGCGCCGCCGCGACGACCTACGCCCAACTTCTGCACCGGCGTATCGCCGCCCTGTTGGAACTCGACCACTTCTACACTCCGGCGACCGCCGACCAGCTCCGTCCTGGGGCGCTCACCGGCAGAAGCCGTCGAGGAGAACCTCGGCAGCCGTGGACCGGCGAGGCATTAGGACCGGCAGGCGGCATCCGCGCCTCCATCACCGCCATGGCGCGCCTCACCGCGGCGCTGCTCGGCGGAACCGCCCCGGGCGTCGCCGCGCTCGACCCGGTCGCTTCCTTCGGCACAGGTGCCCATATCGGCGCAGCCTGGATCACCATCCAAAGGAAAGACCGATCGATCACCTGGCACAACGGAGGCACCGGCGGCTTCCGGTCCTGGCTCGGACTCGACCGCGGCGCAGGCACCGGCGTTGTCATCCTCTCGGCCACCGCCGCGTCGGTCGACCGCCACGGATTTACACTCCTCGCCGAGCACGACGGCAACGACAGTCAATGACAGCGAACCGACGCCGACACACACCTCACACTCGCAGAACGTCCCTGACGAACCGTCGGGCAGCTGTCTCGTACCTGACGAGAATGGTCATGTGGTGGTGACGGCAGGCAGAAGTGGTCAAGTTCGCGTGGCAAATCACAGCGGCGTCCTTTCCGCATAGAGGTGACCACGAGGATGTCGTCGCGTGCGGTTCCGCGCGTGTCCTTTCCGCTTTGAAGTGAACACCTTGGCGGCTTCCTTCTGCCGCTTCCGTGGTAGTTGACCACTGCTGGTGGTGCTTCTTTGGCGGCGTAGTTGATTGTTGGCCCTTCAGCTGGTCGGATCGAAGTCGATCCTGCGTCCGCGGACGGCGGCCACGGCCCTGGCGACCTGCGCGTCGAAAGCGTCGAGCTGTTCGGCTTCGGCAGGGCTCGCGACGAAGGCCTTTCGGTCGCAGGCTGTGCCCGCGCGCCAGATTCGCTCGATGCTGCGGGTTGTGGTGATGTCCGTCAGCGGGTCACCGGACACCAGGACCAGGTCCGCGCGTTGCCCGGCGGCAACCCGTCCTCGGTCGGCGAGGCCGAACACGCGTGCCGGTTGGGTTGTGGCAGCGGCCAGGGCCTGGGCCGGGCTGATGCCGCACCGGACAAGGAGCTCCAGCTCCCGGTGCAGGCTTGCCCCGAACACGGTGCCCGGGTTCGGGGCGTCGGTGCCCGCCAGCAGTGTGACCCCCGCATCAGCCAGCCTCCGCACGTTGTCCTCGGCACGCGAGTAGGGCGGCATGTCCCGGCCACGCGGTCCCGAGACACCCGAGGTCAACCGGCGCGCCCAGGCGTCCCCCAGCGCCTCAGCCAGCCGCGGATCCCCTGCCACTGCCGCGCCACCCGCTTCACCGAGGGTGTTCTCGATGGTGGCCAGCGTCGGACAGATCACGATTCCGGCCTCGGCGATGCGGTCGACCAGGGCCTTGTGCAGCTCGGCAGCCGCGGGGACGTGGGCCAGCACGTCGACACCGGCGGACACGACCTGCTTCACCCCGGCTGTCGAGCTCACGTGAGCGACGACGACCAGGCCACGGGCGTGCGCGGCAGTGACCAGTGCCGTGATGGTGTCGAGATTCAGCGACGGCCACAGACCCCCGGTGCCGGAGAAGATCTTCAAGTAGTCCGAGCCCTCCGCGATCCGTTCCGCGACGAACCGCTCGGCCTGGTCAGCGGCGGTCAACGTCGGGAACGGGGCATAAATGATCGATGGGTGCCCGCCGGGTGCGGTGGCGCCGACGCCCGAGGAACGCACATCGGCCACGTCCGGACGGGAGCTGGCCTGCTCCTTGGCCTTGGCCACCACGTCGGGCTTGCTGAACATGTCCAGAACGGTGGTCACGCCGAAGGTCAACGATTGCGCGAGAGCGCCGGGAACGAGGTGCACGTGCGCGTCGATCAGACCAGGAAGCACAGTCCCGCCCGCCGCGTCGATCACTTCGTCGCCTTCATGGGCGGCCGAGGCCGCCGAGCACTCGGTGATCAGCCCGTCGACGAACCTGACCGAAGTCCAGTCCCGGGACATAGTCCCGTCGAACACCTTCGCGTTCACAATAGTTGTTGCTGCGGCCACAACATCCTCCCGATCTACGAGTCCTGCACCACCGGCACAGTAGGGGAGCACCCGATGTCGTCCGGCGTACTCGCCGTCCTCTTTCTCCTCTTCAACGAGGGCCACCTGACCGCTGGCCGTACACCGTCCCCTGACACGACCTGACAACGGAGGGGATCCGACTCATCGCCTGATCCACGCCTTTACACCGGGCGATATGAGGTGGCCGGACTGCTGGCGCTGGTGCTCCTCACCGACGCCCGCCCCCGCCGCACATCAAGGTGGCTCCCGCCGGGCAGCATTCGCCCTGCACCTAGTAACGAACCCCGTCTCGAGGCGAATTTCTATGCGGATGTCCACACCTGACTTTTCGAGCCGCTGCACGGCCACAAACCACCCGCGACAGCGCCCGCCTTGGCAACCTAGCCGGTTTCCTGATGGCGGTTAGAACCGGGCGCGATTCTCGCTTCACGGTCTTTAGTTGCTATCGGCCGGATGACCTTGGGCGCACATCGTCGTAGGACGGGGTTCCCCGGACGCTGATCGGTCAGCAGGTCGGGGGATGTACTTCCCGATGGCGGTTCCACCACGGCTGGAACACCGGACTGGCCTTGGCGTGCACGGCGTAGGCGGCGGCTGCCTCTGTGTACACGGTGGCGGCTTGTTCCCAGGTGAGCCGTTGGCGCCGCCAGGCCATGACCAGCCGCATTCGCAGTGGTTCACCGACTAACGGCCGGATTACCAGGCCAGGCGCGCCCTTGGAGGTTGGTTCCACCAGCTGTACGGCGGTTCCGGACGTGATCAGCCCCCGGCCCGCTCCGCTGGGAACCTCGAATCGGATCTGCGGCGTGAAACCCGCTTCCCTTGCTGCGGCGCGCAGCGCGGCCAGCGATCCGTCCTCCGCGCCTGGCGGCCTGATCCAGGACTCGTGCGCTAGGTCGGCGAGGTTGACCGCGGGTTGGTCGGCGAGCGGATGGCTCGCCGATAATGCCACGAACACCGGCACCCACGGCAGCAGGATTCGCTGCGCGAGGTCGCGCTCCAACGGGATGTGCTGCTCCTCCGCCACTGCGAGCACGGCAGCATCGAGGTTGCCGCGGCCGAGCTGATGAGCCAGCACCGTGCTCGACGGTTCGACCGTCAACGACACCTTCGCGTCGGGGAAGGCATCGTCGAGCCGTTGGAACAAGGTGGCGACGCACTCCATGTGCACCGACCCGAACCGGATCGGTCCAGTGTTGTCACGCGTCAGGTCTGCGCCGATCGTCTCCAGATCAGTGAGCAGCAGCTGTGCACGTTGCACCAACTGCGCGCCCAACTCCGTGGGTGTCACACCAGCGCGGCTGCGCTCGAACAGTTGCCCATTGACCAAGCGTTCCATGCGCTGCAACAGCCCGGTGAGCGACGGCTGTGAGATGCCGAGCCGTGACGCGGCTTGGGACAGGCTGCCGGCTTCAGCGATCGCGCACATCGCACGCAGATGTCGGATCTCCAAGTCCATAGGACGAGCCTATCCCCGGCAATGAATAGTGGGAAGTGATTCCCCGCCGCTAGCGGGTGACATCGCGAAGCTACTTTCCGGTAGCCTAGGAGCGGCCGGGCGCACGGACTGGCCTGTCCGCTGCTCTTGCGATCAGCAGCCTCTGGAAGGCCGTCTTCGCCGGTCAGGCACGTTTATAGGCCCGTCCTATCTGGGGCTGAGATAGCTGGGTGGCGCATCGGCGTGTGACGCTGTGCTCACGGTCAGGTTCCCTGCCACCCTGCCGAAGCGACGTCCGGCGTCGCTCCACTGGAAAGAGAAGTCATGAACCTTCAAGGGTTTCGACGACGCATGCCCGCAATCCTGCTCGCAGTCGCCGTGGCACTTGGCGCGACAAGCGTGCTCCCAGCGCGAGCGGATGTCGCGTCGCCAACCAAACGTGCTGTACCGACAGGAACAGATACTTCCTTCCCGCACATCACGCGATCGGCCTTCCGGGCCGACCAGAGGCCGCCGCGTTCGGCGTCCTCCCACGAATTGCGCCGCACCTACGACAGCCCTCAGCAGGAATCGGCGGAGCCGCGTCCGTCGATGAACGGCGCGAAAACGGCCGCCACGTGCAACGTCTCTGACTTCACCAGTCGCACCGGATGGGCGTTGGTGGACCAGATCCGAGCATCGACCACTGAGTGTGTGAACACGCTGTTCAGCCTCACCGGTTCCGACGCGTACCACGCGTTCCGCGAGACCCAGATGACCAGCGTCGCCTACGGTCTTCGGGACAACGGCACCTCGTATCCGGGCAACAACTCGACCGGAACCACTCAACTGGCGCTTTACCTGCGCGCTGGCTACTACGTCCAGTGGTACAACCCCACCGACGTGGGACAGTACGGACCGACGCTTCGCGCGGCGATCCAGTCCGGACTGGACGCGTTCTTCAACAACCCGAACGCGTTCGCCGTCAGCGACGCCAACGGTGAAACCCTGTCCGAAGCCGTCACGCTCATCGACAGCTCGGAGCAGAACGCCCGCTATCTGTACGTCGTCAAGCGCCTGTTGACCAGCTACAACTCCACCTACGACAGCTCATGGTGGATGCTCAACGCGGTCAACAACGTCTACACGGTCCTGTTCCGCGGCCACCAGGTGCCAGAGTTCGTCTCCACCGTCCGGGCTGACCCGAGCATCACGGACACGCTGTACAACTTCGCTTCCCGCCACCTAAACCTGCTTTCGGGGGAACGGAGCTATCTGACGTCCAACGCTGGGCGGGAACTGGGCCGCTTCCTGCAACACACCTCCCTGCACTCGAAGGTGCGGCCCTACGCCAAGGGCCTGCTGGACATGTCGTCGATCCGCGGTTCCACGGCGGCGTTGTGGGTTGGCGTGGCGGAGATGACCGACACCTACGATAAGGCCAACTGTACCTATTACGGCACATGCGATCTCCAGAGGCGTCTGGCTGCCGAAGTGCTACCGATCAACCACTCGTGCAGCACCTCGTTACGTATCCGCGCGCAGCAGATGACCTCGACCGAGCTGTCGCAAACCTGCACGTCTCTGCTCGAGCAGGATGCCTACTTCCACCGCGTGGCCAACGACCCCGGTCCCGTCTCCGGTGACCGCAACACGAGCCTGGAAGTGGTCGTCTACGACTCTAGCACCGACTACCAGACCTATGCGGGAGTCATGTGGGGGATCGACACCAACAACGGTGGAATGTACCTGGAGGGTGATCCGTCGGCCTCCGGGAACCAGGCTCGGTTCATCGCCTACGAGGCCGAGTGGCTGCGGCCGACGTTCGCCATCTGGAACCTCAACCACGAGTACACCCATTACCTCGACGGCCGGTTCAACATGCACGGCGACTTCACGTCGAACGTGTCCACTCCGACCATCTGGTGGATCGAGGGCTTCGCCGAGTACATCTCCTACTCCTACCGCAACGTCACCTACGACGCGGCGATCACCGAGGCGGGCAAGCGCACCTACGCGCTCAGCACCTTGTTCGACACCACCTACAGCCACGACACCACTCGAATCTACCGGTGGGGCTACCTCGCGGTGCGCTACATGCTCCAGTCGCACCGCGCCGACATGGACGCTGTGCTGGGCTACTACCGCTCGGGAAACTGGAGCGCCGCGCGCACTTTCCTCAAGAACACCATCGGCAACAGGTATGACGCCGACTGGTACAACTGGCTGTCCGCCTGCGCTGCGGGCAGCTGCGGTGGCGGTGGAGGCGGCAACCAAGCGCCCACAGCGGACTTCGCCACGTCGGTCAACGGACTCACCGTCACGTTCACCGACCGATCCCGCGACCCCGACGGCACTATCGCCGCACGACGCTGGGACTTCGGCGACGGCACCATTTCCACAGCCACCAACCCGACCAAGTCGTTCGCCACGGCGGGCACCTACCAGGTGACCCTGGCAGTGACCGACAATCAGGGGGCCACGGCCACAGCTACCCGGTCAATCACGGTCGGCAACAGCACCCTGCCCGAATGCACCATGACCGACACCCGCGCACTGGGCAAAGACTGCTCGCGCAGCAACCGCGGCACCTCGGCTGGTCAGTACGACTACCTCTACCTCTACGTCCCCGCTGGCGCGACCGATCTGCGCATCACCAGCACCGGAGGAACCGGCGACTGCGACCTCTATTACAACCCGACCGGCTGGGCGACCACCTCCGCCCACACCCAACGGTCCACCGGAACCGGCAACACCGAAACCGTGACCATCGCTACCCCGCCCAGTGGCCACAACTACGTGAGCCTGCACGGCAAGACAGCCGGCTGCACCGGGGTCACCGTCGCCGCCACCTTCGTAGCCGGGCAACGTGGCACGCCCGCCATCTGAGCACAACTCAGGTCCGTCAGGTATCCAGCACCCACGGGAAGGTCAGATGAGAAGCAGACGACTAACGGCGCTCACCCTAGCCGCGGGAGTACTGACCACGGCACTCGTCGGCACGCCCGCCATGGCCGCGCCGGATCCGCGCCCCGAAGCGGCACGAGCGGTCGACACCGCAGCGGCCCAACTCGCCCGCGACCACGGCGTGAGCACCGCCGAGGCCGCGCGGCGCATCGAGCGCCAGGACGCCCAGCTCGCGATGGCCGACGAGATGAAGACCCGGCTCGGTCAACGGTTCGGCGGCGCGTGGATCGACCACGACCGGGGCGGGCGGCTCACCGTCGCGGTCGCCGAACCCGAGAAGGCAACAGCGGGCGCCCTCACGCGGACTGTCACCGACGCGGCCGCCAGCAAGGGGCTCACCGACACGCACACGGTGTTCGTCAAGCGCACCGAAGCGGACCTCGACCGCATCTCGGCCAAACTCGCGGAGCGCATCGCGGGCGCGAACAGCGGCGCCGAGCACGGGCTCCAGTCCGCGATCGACGTGACCCGCAACCTGGTGCGCCTTGACCTGCCGAAGGACAAGGCGCTGACCAAAGCCCAGCAGGAAGTCGTCAACTGGGCCAGGAACACCTACGGCGACGCGATCGAGGTCGCCCACTACGACAATCCGTCGGTCCCGCGCTACTGCGGCGATCAGTACTCCTGCGACCCGCCGCTGCGCTCCGGGCTGGCCACCTACATGGGCGGAGGCCGGTGCACCACGGCGTTCATGACCTACGCGGGAAGCTATTACTACATGCTCACGGCCGGTCACTGCGCCGAGATGGGGTCGTACTTCTCCGTCCCCACCTACACCTATGGCACCCAGACCGTGGGTGTGAGCGCGGGCTACGACTTCGGGTACTACGGTGACTCGGCGGTCGTCCGCGTCAGCGACGCCTCCTGGTGGCAGCCGCGCGGATGGGTGTACCCGCAGACGGCGATCCGCTCTTACGGTTACGATTACGTCGGGCAGTACGTCTGCAAGCAGGGTTCCACCACCGGTTACACCTGCGGACAGGTCACCGAGACCAACGCGACGGTCTACTACCCCGGCCGCACGCTCACGGGCATGACCTGGAGCACCGCGTGTGTCGCCGCAGGCGACAGCGGCAGCGGCGTCTACTACGGCTCCCGCGCGTACGGCATCCTCAGCGGTGGGCCCAACAGCGGATGCGGCATGATCCACGAGCCCATCACCCGCGCGCTCAGCCGTTGGGGGGTGACGCTCCTGGCAGGCTGACCACCTGAGTCGGTGGCCGTCGCACCCGGACGCGACGGCCACCGACGCATGCGCGCGGCTTCCTAAGTCGCCCAGGCCGAACTCAGGTCCGGTGACCAACCCGCTGTCCACGTCCCGGATCAGCGACCCTCTCGACGTGGCGGGATCGACAGCCTGGGCAGCCGCCATCGCGCGGTGCTATGTGATTCGCCGACGCGCAGCGACCCAGTCCGCGATGCCGTCCGGATCGATCGGCAGCGCCGCGGACAGGATCTCGGCGGCGGTGTCGGTCACCACCAGGTCGTCTTCGATCCGGACGCCGATGCCACGCAGCTCGGGCGGGACGGTGAGGTCATCAGGGTGGAAGTAGAGCCCAGGCTCCACAGTGAGCACCATCCCGGGTGCCAGTTCGGCGTCGTGGTAGGCCGCGGGTCGCGCGTCCGCGCAGTCGTGCACGTCCAGTCCGAGGTGGTGGCCGGTGCCGCAGACGATGTAGCGACGGTGGTGCTGTCCGTTGCTCGCAAGTGCCTCGTCCACCGACACCGGAAGCAGTCCCCAGTCGCTGAGCCCTTGCGCGAGCACGGCCATCGCGGTGTGGTGGAAGTCGCTGAACACCCTGCCGGGGCGGACTTCGGCCAGCGCGGCGACGTGGGCGGCGTGCACCAGGGCGTACACCTGGCGCTCGGCGGGGGAGAACGACCCGGAGACCGGCATGGTGCGCGTGACGTCCGCGGTGTAGAGGGTGTCGGCCTCGACCCCGGCGTCGATGAGAATCAGGGCGTCCTCGGCCACCGGACTGTCGCACCTGGTCCAGTGCAGAATCGGCGAGTTGGCGCCGGACGCGACGATCGAGGCATAGCCGGGGCCGTTCCCGAGAGTGCGCGCCCGCCGGTCGAAGGTGCCTTGCAGCCAGCGTTCTCCCCCGGCGAGGACGGCCTTGCCGAACTCGGCCGCGACATCGGCGAATCCCACGATCGTCGCGTCCACCGCTGCCCGTAGCTGCGCGATCTCCCAATCGTCCTTGATCCGCCGCAGCTCCGCGAGCGTGAGGCGCAGTTCCGGGCTGTGCCCACCGACCAGCGCGCTGAGGCGGGGATCGTCCGCGGGCGCCGCGAGGATGCCGGGGTGCCTGCCGCGAAGCGTCCGGGAAAGGTCGTCCACGGGGCGGCACGGAATGCCGAGGGCACGCGCCCAGTCACCGGGTTCGGCCTCCCTGCCGACCCAGAATCGGCTCCGGTCGGCGTCGGCGAAGAAGTCCGCGTCATCGACGGGCGCCGGGGCGGGGAGGAACAGGGTCGCCTCGTGCCCGCCGGCGACCGGCGTCATGACGAGGACCGCGCCGGGAACCTGGCAGCCGGTGAGCCAGACGAAGTCGGAGTTGGCCCGGAAGCCGTGGAACGTGTCGTTGGACCGGACCGATGGCAGCCCTGATGCCACCGCGATGCGCTGCCTCGGCAGCGCGGCGGACAGCCGGTCGCGGTGCGCCGCTGCGGCCGCGGCCGTCTCCGGGGCACACGGAGCGGGTGTCTCCCAGCGGTCCCAGTCGGTCTGGATGGCCGCTCGGAACCCTGCGGCGTCAACCAGTTGGGCCATGTCTCGGCGGGTCCGCCTGCTCATGCTCATGCACCTTCCATCGGCTGTCGGTGTCACCCAGTCTCACCGTCGGAGAGGCGAAGCAGTAATGCGGAGTGGCATAACGATCACTGATAGCGGACCGGTCATAGCGCGCTCCTATCCGCCAATTCTATGAATCGGTCGGATCGACAGAATCTACACTGCACGAATGGACCTGGACCTCCGCCACCTACGCACTGTCGCGGTGATAGCCGAGACCGGCAACCTGACGAAAGCGGCGGCGGTGCTGGGGCTGACCCAGCCCGCGCTCTCGAGTCGGCTCAAGCGGCTGGAGGGCTGGATCGGCGCGCCGCTGTTCATTCGGAGGCAGACCGGCATGGAGCTGACCGCGGTCGGCAGGTTCACGCTGCTGCGGACCCGTGCGATCCTCGCGTCGGTCGCGGAACTGCGGCGAGGGGCGCTCCAGTTCACCCACAATGTCGATCCGATGATCACCATCGGCGGTTCGGCCGACTCGGTCCTGCTGGGGCTGGCAGACCGCCTGGCGACTCATCTGCCGCTCATGGAGGCCCACATCCTCATGGAGTACTCGCCGGTGCTGCTGCGCGATCTCGTGTTGGCGGGCCGACTCGATGCGGCCACCACAGTGGAATACCCCGGTTTCCCCACCCTCGCCCACGAATCGCTGCACTCCGAGGTCATCGCCGAGGAGCCGGTGTTCATCGCGATCTCGGCCGCCGATCCGCTGGCCGAGCGCGGCGCGATCGATCTGGCCGACCTGGCCCGCCATCGGTGGGCGATCTCGCCACCAGACGGGGCCGGGTGGCCGGACTGCTTCCGCGTCGCCTGCGCCGAGCACGGCTTCGATCCGGACGTGCGGTACACCACGCCGAACGCGGGCTCCATCCACGCGCTTGTCACGGCGGGGCGGGTCGTGTCGCCGGTCCAGCCCTCCTACCCGGCCGACCACCTCGTCGCCGTCCGGCCACTGACCGGGAACCCGGTCGTCCAGCGGCATGTCCTGCTGTGTCCCCGCGACGGAGTGCTCACCTGTCAGCTCGGTCTCCTGACGGAGCTCGCCACCGAGTCGTACTGGTCGTACGTGCGTGACCACACCGATCATTTCGCGCTTCTCCGGTGCGGTGGGTGACCGCCGGGAAGGCGGGCGCCCGGGCCCTGAGGCGCGGCCGAACCAGAGCCGGAGGCCACAGCCGGTTCCGGGAACCGGAGCGCGGGCGTACCTGAGCACCATGAACCCGGAAACGGACAATCCCCGAAAGGCGGTGTTCGTGCCATGGCTGCCACCAGACTGGAGTTGCGCCACCTGCGCACGCTGTGCGTGATCGCCGACGCGGGCAGTCTCGGCCAGGCGGCGCTGGCTCTGGACCTGTCCCAGCCCGCGGTCAGCAAGCAGCTGAGCAGGTTGGAAGCGCTCATCGGAGGAAAACTGTTCACCCGGAGCAATCATGGCGTCCGCCTGACCCCCCTCGGTCAGGACGTGGTGGACGAGGCAAGGGACATCATCGCTCGCGTCGATGTGCTCGGCGTCGGACCGTCGAAGGCTTCGGTGGCGGTCACTACGCTGCGGATCGCGGCGACGCACACCCCGGTGCTTCCCGGTCTGGTCGCCAGGATCAAGGCCGCCTACCCGGATATCGGCATCACGGTGCGCAGCGAGTACGCGATCGACGCGCTGGTGACGTTGCTGGAAACGCGCGAGGTTGACGCTGCCCTGGTGCTTGACTACCCCGGTCGGGAACTGCGCGAGTCCGCCACCATCGCTCGGCGCGTCTTCGCGAACGAATCGTCGTTCGTGGCCCTGCCGACCGGACATCCGCTGTCGCGTCGGGTCGAACTCGCTCTCGACGAGTTGTCGGGGGAGGCGTGGTTCGTCACCCCCAGCGACGGAGCGGGCTGGCCGGAGGTGTTCTACCAGGCCTGTGCCCAGGCGGGCTTCACGCCCGCGAAGACCCACGAGTTCCTTGGTGACAAGGCGCTCCACGGCCTGATCGCTGAAGGTTTGGGCATCACCGCATGCCAACCCACCACCGCCGCCGTGCCCGGGGTCCTGGTCAAGCCCCTTCGCGGATCGCCGATCCGCTACCGCCAGCTCCTCGCATGGCATCGCCAAGGCCCCGCTCATCCGGTGTCGGCCGACCTGCACCGATTCGCTGCGGAGGCGTACCGGGAACTGGCCTCACGGGCGCCGCACCTGCAGGCGTGGCTTCGCCGCCGGGCGCTAGCCTGAGCCCCACTCCGCGCAGCGTGTGCAGGTAGCGGGGGTGGGTCGCGGTGTCGCCCAGCTTGCGCCGCAGCAGGTGAAGGTGGACGTCGATCGCGCGGTTGACGTCGTGCGTCGCTCCCGGCCACACCTCGCGGACCAGGTCGCGTCGGGTCACCACCTCGCCAGCCCGGTTGGCCAGACAGGCCAGCATGTCGAACTCGCGCCGGGAGAGCCTGAGCGGCTTGCCGCTCAACCACGCCTCCCGGCTCGCCAGCTCGATCCGCAGATCGCCGATGGTCAGCGTGCCGCTGCGGTCGCTGTGGCCGCGGCGGAGCGCCACCCGGGCGCGGGCCAGCAACTGCGCCGCCGAGAACGGTCGAGAGAGGAAGTCGTCGATGCCCGCGGTGAGGAGCCCGGCCGGGTCCACCGGTCGGGGAGACTCGATCAGGACCAGGGCGGCCGCCGTGCGTCGTCGGATGATCAGGACCGACTCGGTGATCTCCGGGATCGACCCGTCGACCAGCACCAGGTCGATGCGCTCGCGGCCGATCGCCGCGCATGCCTCGGCAAGCTGGTGTACGACCTCGACCTGGTACCCGGTGTCGGCGAGGGCTCTGGCGACGCCAGCGCCCGATCCCGGGGGCGTGAGCAGGAGAATCGACGCAACCATGGGAGAAGGGGACAGCATCCGACGTGCCGGGACAACCGGCTCCGCCGAATGTCATGGCCCCTCATAACCCGAGGGAATGGCCGGTTCGGGAAAGTGACACGCGACGACTCCCCGGCTGGTGCGGACCAGCTCGGGCCGCTCCACCCGACACCGGTCGGCGGCCTTCGGACACCGCGGTCGGAAGGCGCAGCCGGACGGCGGGTCGGCCGGGTTCGGCGGGTCGCCGGACAACACGATCCTGGTCCGCGTGCGTTCCACCAGCGGATCGGGCACCGGCACAGCCGACAGCAGGGCCTGCGTGTACGGATGAGCGGGCGCGGTGTAGAGCTGCTCGCGGTCGGCGACCTCGACCACCCGGCCGAGGTACATGACCGCGATCCGGGTGCAGACCTGCCGCACGACCGCGAGATCGTGTGCGATGAACACATAGGACAGACCGAGGTCGCGGCGAAGTTCCGCCAGCAGGTTGATGATCTGCGCCTGGATCGAGACGTCCAGCGCGGAGACCGGCTCGTCGGCGACGACCAGCCTCGGCTCGGTGATCAACGCGCGGGCTATCCCGATCCGCTGCGCCTGGCCGCCGGAGAACTGGTGGGGGTAGCGGTCGATGTGTTCGGCGGCCAGTCCGACCCGATCCAGCATCTGCCGCACGGCGGCGCGCTCATCGACCTCGGGCCGCAGGATGCGCAGCGGTGTCCCGATGATCTCACCGACCGTGTGCCTGGGGTTCAGCGACGAGAACGGGTCCTGGAAGATCATCTGGAGTTCGCTGCGCAGCGGGCGCATCCGACGCTGGCCGAGATGGGTGATGTCCTGCCCCGCGAACGTTATCCGACCCGCGCTCGGATCGAGCAGTCGGACGAGCATGCGGCCGGTGGTCGACTTCCCGCATCCGGATTCGCCCACCAATCCGAGTGTCTCGCCCGCGTGCACGGTGAGATCGACGCCGTCCACCGCCTGGATCACGCGGCGTCGTCCTGCGGGGAACGTCTTGGCCAGCCCGGCAACTTCAAGCAGGGGCGCGGTCATCTCGTCTCCTCCAACAGGTGGCAGGCGGCGCGATGCGCCGGACCGGGCTGGGGCAGGAGCGGCCTGATGACCGCGCACGGCAGCCGCTCCTGGCGCTCCGCGCAGCGGGGGTGGAAGCGGCAGCCGTCGGGCGGGCTCAGCAGCGATGGCGGGTTGCCGGGAATGGGGATGAGCGCGGCCTCGGCGTCACCGTCGAGACGGGGCAGGCAGTTCAGCAGGCCCCGGGTATAGGGGTGGCGCGGCTCGGCGAACACGGTCAACGCCGGTCCGTGCTCGACCGCGGCACCGGCGTACATGATCAGCACCTCGTCCGCGGCCCGTGCGACGACGCCGAGGTCGTGGGTGATCATGAGCACGGCCAGGCCGTGGTCCTGCTGGACGCGAGCGATCAGCTCCAGGATCTGCGCCTGCACGGTCACGTCCAGCGCCGTCGTGGGCTCGTCGGCGATGAGCAGCTCTGGCTCGCAGGCCAGCGCCATCGCGATCATCACCCGCTGGCGCATACCACCGGAGAACTGGTGCGGGTACTCGGCCAGCCGCCGCTTGGGGTCGGGAATGCCCACCTCGCCCAGCACCTCCGCGGCCCGCAGGCGGGCCGCCCTCCGTCCGGCGCCGAAATGCAGCCGGTAGGCCTCCGCGATCTGCTCGCCGACGGCATAGGCTGGGTGCAACGACGACAGCGGGTCCTGGAAGACCATCGCCATCCGCCGACCGCGCATCCGGCGGACCTGGTCAGCCGGGGCGCCCACGACCTGGACGCCGTCCACTTCGATCGAACCCTCCACCGCGGCGTCGCGGTGCAGTCCCATGATCGCCAGGCTGGACACCGATTTGCCGGAGCCGGACTCGCCGACGATGCTCAGGGTCCGTCCCCGGTCGAGGGTGAAGGACAGACCGTCGACGGCGCGCAGCGCGCCACGACCCGTGGTGAACGTGACCCGCAGATCCCTTACTTCCAGCAGGCTCATGAGACGCGCACCCTCGGGTCGACGACTGCGTAGAGGAGATCGACCAGCACCGTGAAGAGGGTGATGAAGAACGCGGCGAGCAGTGCCACGCCCATCACCACCGGCTGGTCCGACTTGTTGATGGCGTCGATGGTCAGCTGGCCGATACCGGGCAGCCCGAACACGCTCTCGGTGATGATCGCGCCGCCGAGCAGCGTGCCGAGGTCCATGCCGAACACCGTGACGATCGGCGTCAAGGCCGAACGCAGTCCGTGCTTGATCACGACGACCCGCTCGGGCAGTCCTTTGGCCCGTGCCGTCCTGATGTACGGCTCGGAGAGCGTCTCGATCATCGACGAGCGCGACAGCCGCGCGTACATCGCCGCGTAGAGCAAGGCCAGCACGATCCACGGCAGGATGAGGTTGCGCGCCCAGCCGAGCGGGTCGTCCCCGAAGTCCACGTAGGTCGGGAACGGTAGGAGCCCGGCGACCTGGACCACGAGGTAGAGGGCCATGAGGCCGGTGAAGAACACGGGCAGGGACGCGGCGGTCAGCGTCGCGGCCATGAGCGAGCGGTCGAGCCCGCTGCCCTTGCGCAGCGCCGAGCCGATGCCCACGGACAGGCCGATGACCAGCCACAGGACCGCGGCGCCCGCCGCGATGGACGCGGTCGTCGGCAGCCGGTCGACCATCAGGTCCCACACCGGGCGATCGGCCTGGTAGGAGAAGCCGAAGCAGGGGAAACCGCAGTGGACGGCCAAGTCTCCGGTGCCGATGGTGCGACCGCCCACGATACCGCCCAGGTAGTCGGCGAACTGCTGCCACACAGGCTTGTCCAACCCCATCTGCCGGTGCAGCTCGGCGATGCGTTCTGTGGTGCAGCTCTTGCCGCACGCCTGGAGCGCGGGGTCGCTGGGCAGCAGGTAGAAGATCGCGAAGGTCGCCGCGCAGACGGTCAGCAGCACGAGCACCAAGCCCGCGACGCGGCGCAGCGCGAAACCCGCCATCAGGCGCCCTCCTTGGGATCGACGGCGTCGCGAAGGGCGTCGCCGAGCAGGGTGAAGGCGAGCACGGTCAGGAACAGGCAGGTGCCCGGGATGAGGAAGAACATCGGGTCGATCTGGTACCAGGCCATGGCCTTCTGCAACATCTGTCCCCAGGAGGGGGTGGGGGGTTGGACACCGATTCCGAGGAAGGACAGGGCGGCCTCGGTGCCGATATTGACCGGGATCGACAGCGCCGCGTACACCAGGATGGGGGCGAGCAGGTTCGGCAGGATCTCCCGGACCAGGATGCGCATCCGGTGCTGGCCGCCCGCGCGCGCGGCCTCGACGAACTCGCGCCGCCGCAGCGACAGGGTCTGCCCCCGCACGATCCGACCGACATACGGCCAGCCGAAGAAGCTGATCACCAGGACCAGCAGCAGCGTGCGGTCGCCGCCCGGCAGCACGGACACCAGCGCGATCATGAAGATGAGCTGCGGGAACGACAGGACCAGGTCCATGGTCCGGCTGATGGCCGCGTCCACCCAGCCACCGAAGTAGCCCGCGGCCATCCCGAGCACGGTGCCGATGACGACGGACACGCCGGTGGCCAGCAACGAGATCACCAATGAGACGCGGGCGCCGTAGGTGACGCGGGCGAGGACGTCGCGTCCGTTCACCGGTTCGACGCCGAGCCAGTGGTCCGCGCTGATCCCGCCCAGCACACCGATCGGCGGCCCGCCGAGGGACTTGTCGATCAGGTCTTCGTTGAACTCGTTCGGGTCGTTCCCGGTGAGCATGCTGATCAGTGGCGCGAAGACGGCCAGCAGCACGAACAGCGCCACGATGGCCAGGCCGACCCGGGCGCCGCGGTCGGCCCACACGCGTGCGGCGAGCGCTCGGAAGGGCGCGGCGGGGGCCGTCGGTTCGGCGGCCCCCGCGATCGTCGTCGTCATGCCACCGAGACCGTGGCGTAGTCGATCTCGCCCTGCCAGATCGGATGCCCGAAGGCTCCGCTGACCCGCGATCCCCGCAGCAGCGGCATCTTGTCCCAGACGAGCGGGACCGCGGGCATGAGCGCGACGATCCGGGCGTCGAGTTCGCCCCACGCCCGCTGGGCCGCGGCCGGGTCCGTCATCCCGGCGATCGCGTCAATCTGGGCGTTCACCTCCGTGTTGTTGAGCTGGCTGATGATCGTGTTCCCCTTGGGCTGGATGTTGCGCCCGTCGAACTTCTGCGGGATGAACGACGCCCCGTTGGGCCAGTCGGCGCACCAGCCGTCGAACACCATGTGGTCCTGACTGGCGGGTGTTCCGGTCGTGGAGTAGAAGACCGACGCGTCGACCGCGTTGATCCGCACGGTGACGCCGATCCTCGCCAACGAGGACTGAACCGCCTCCGCCGTGGCTCGCCCCTGGTCGCTGGACGTGGTGGTGAGTGTGACCTCGAAGCCCTCGGGCATGCCCGCTTCGGAGAGCAGGCCCCTGGCCCGCTCGACGTCGCCCTCCGGCGGCGCGGTGAACGCCTCGTTGACCGTGCCGCCGGTCAGCGCGGGCGGCATGTAGGACGAGGCGAAGTCGGCGATCGCCTCGCCGCCCTTGGCGGTCCGGTAGGATTCGCGGCTCAGACCGTATGCGACCGCTTCGCGCGCCTTCTGGTTGTCGAAGGGCGCCTTGGCGGTGTTGAACGCGAGCATGCGGGTGCAGATGCTCGACTCAGCGATGAAGCGCGCCCGGACATCGGGGTCGCCGAGCACCCTGGGCATGCTGGCCGCGGAGATGTCCTGCCAGGCGACGGCGGTCTGGTCCGGGCCCTGGTCGGCGATGAGGCGCTGGTCGATGGTGGCGGCCGAGAGCCCTTGCCGGACCTCGATGCGGTCGGGGTTCGCCTTGCGGATCGGGTCGGTCGACTGGTCCCAGTGCGGATTGCGGACCAGGATCAGCTCCTTGCCCCGGTCGTACTTCTCGATCATGTAGGGGCCGGAGGAGAACACCGCGTTGTCATAGTGGACGCCGGTGTCCTTCGCCTTGAGCACCGGCGCGGAGGTCGGCAGCGCCAGGATGTAGTCGAGGTCCGCAGTGGACCGCTTGAGGTGGAACACGATCGTCTGGTCGTCCGGAGTCTCGATGGAGGGCAGTCCCGCCGGATCCTTGTACGGCCCCTCGTAGTCGTCCCCGCCGACGAGCATGTCCCGGAGGTAGCCGGGCCCCTCCTGGAGTTCGCCGTCGAAGATGCGCTCGATGCCGTACTTGACGTGCTCGCTGGTGACGGGCGTCCCGTCCTCGAACTTGACGCCGTCGCGCAGGCGGTAGGTCCACGTCTTGTTGCCGTCGGACGGTGCGCCGAGCGCGGTCGCGAGGTCAGGGAGCACCTGGGTGCCCTCGGCCCCGGGAGCCGCCGCGTACGCGGTCAGCGTGCGGTACAGAGTGCGTCCCCCGAACAGGATGTCGCGCATGGTCCAGTTCTGAGCGGGGTCGAGATGGGCGAAATCGGCGGTCGCCAGGACGGTCAGGGTTCCTCCGCGACCCCCGGTGCTCTCGGCGGCCTGCCGGGGTGCCCCGCCGCAGGCGGTCAGTGCCACGACCAAGGCCGCGCCCACGGCGATGAGGGGTCGTCTCTTCATGCTGTGCTCCGGGAGGGTGCGGTGACAAAGGCGATTCGCGGTCCCTGATCAGCGAGACGATGACCAGGGGACATGGCGGTGAACCGTAGCTAGCAGCGGTAACCCCGGCCAGCCTCGTTAAGGCTGCGTTGAGGAAGTCGACTTGCGATAAATCCACGGAATGGCCTGCCTCGGCAGCTGTGCCTGCAGGACAGATTTATGGACTTTCTTATCGTTTGGGCGCGGATTATCGCCGATACGCTAACCCCGATATCGGTTCCAGTTGGAACGAGGCCACCCACCCTGCTCCTTGAAGTCGAGGCGACTTCACGAAAGGTGTCCCGTAATGAGAATCCGAACATCCCGTCACATCGCGGTTGCGCTCCTGGCCGCGGCCATCGCGCTGGGCGTGGCGAGCCCCGCGACCGCCCAGGACGCGGTCACGCAGGCCGCGCCCGCGCAGACCACGCCCGGCGACCCGCCACCCGCGGGCCACCCCGATGTCGACTCCGAAGCCGAGCACGTCGCGCGCACCGAGCTGCCGGTCTCCCGCCGAGCGCCGATGCCGTCCACGGACGCCGAACTGCGCGCGGACTACGACGAGTCCGAAAGCCACACCGGCCAGGGCCGCGCAACATGCGGCATTGTCGGGCTGAGTGGCGCCGCGCTCGCCGACTCGGTCGCCGCCGCCGACCCGAGCTGCGTCAGCGGGCTGTTCGCGCTCACCGGACAGGACGCGCGGCGAACACTCAGCGAGGCGAACATGGCGGCGGTGGCCGAGCGGCTCCGTACCGTCGCGGCAGCCTATCCGGGCGACGACTCCACCGGAGCGGGCAGGCTGGTGACGTTCCTGCGCGCCGGCTACCACGTCGCCTGGCACGAGACAGCCATCGGCGGCTACGGCGACGGCCTGACGGACTCCGTCCGCTCCGCGCTGGACACGTTCTTCGCGGCCGAACGGGCCTTCGACATCAGCGAGGGCAACGGCCGCGTGCTCAGCGAGGCCGTCCTGCTCGCGGACGGCGCTGGTCTCGGCGCCCGCTACCTGCCTGTGGTCAAGCGTCTGCTGAACGGCTACAACTCCGCGTACGACCGTCACCCCGGGATGGTGGACGCGGTCAACTCCGTCTACACGTTGCTGTTCCGCGGTCACACCCATCCCGACTTCGTCGCGGCGGTGGACAAGGACCGCGGGGTGCTCACCGCTCTGCGCGGCTTCGCCGTGCGGCACAAGGGCCTGCTCTCCGGAAGCAAACGCTTCCTGCCCGCCAACGCGGGCCGGGAGCTCGCGCGCTTCCTCCAGCACGACTCCCTGCGTCCGGCGGTGCGCCCGATGGTCCTCCAGCTCCTGGCCCAGTCCAGCAGGCGCGGCGGCACGGCCGCGCTCTGGGTCGGCCTCGCCGAGATGACGGACAGCTACGACAAAGCGAACTGCGCCGCGTACGGCACCTGCGATCTACGGGCGACACTGTCGGCCGACGTGCTGCCGATCAACTACACCTGCGCCTCCACACTGCGTATCCGTGCCCAGGAGATGACCGCATCCCAGCTGAGCCAGACGTGTGCGAGCCTGCTCAACCAGGACGCCTACTTCCACAGTGTCGCCAGGGACCCCGGACCGGTCTCCGGTGACCGCAACACCAGCCTGGAAGTGGTCGTCTACAACTCCAGCACCGACTACCGCACCTACGCCGGTGCGCACTGGGGGATCGACACCAACAACGGCGGCATGTACCTGGAGGGTGACCCGTCGGCCTCCGGGAACCAGGCTCGGTTCATCGCCTACGAGGCCGAGTGGCTGCGGCCGACGTTCGCCATCTGGAACCTCAACCACGAGTACACCCATTACCTCGACGGCCGGTTCAACATGCACGGCGACTTCACGTCCAACATGCGCACGCCTACGGTCTGGTGGATCGAGGGCTTCGCCGAGTACATCTCCTACCACTACCGGGGAGTGACCTACTCATCCGCCATCACCGAGGCGGGCAGGCGCACCTACGCGTTGAGCACGCTGTTCGACACCACCTACAGCCACGACTCGACCCGGGTCTACCCCTGGGGCTACCTCGCGGTCCGCTACATGCTCCAGTCGCACCGTGGTGACCTGGACACCGTGCTGTCCTACTACCGCAGGGGCGACTGGAACGGCGCGCGGTCGTTCCTACTCAACACCATCGGAACCCGCTACAACAGCGACTGGTACTCGTGGCTGTCCCGGTGTGCCAGCGGACAGTGCGACGGAGGGTCCGGCGGCAACCAGCCCCCCACCGCCGACTTCACCACCACCATCGCCGGACGCACCGCTGCCTTCACCGACCGCTCTACCGACGCCGACGGCACCATCACCTCTCGCCGCTGGGACTTCGGTGACGGAACCACCTCCACCACCACCTCGCCCACCCGCACCTACACCGCCGACGGCATCTACACCGTCACCCTCACCGTCACCGACAACAACGGGGCGACCGCGACGACCAGCAGGTCCGTCACCATCGGCTCCAGCTCGCTACCGGAGTGCACCGGCTCGGACACCAGGGCGCTCGGCAAGGACTGCCAACGCTCCAACCGGTCGGCGAGCAACAGCTACTACGACCACATGTACCTGCTGCTGCCCGCAGGCACAACGCAGCTGCAGATCACCGCTTCCGGCGGGTCCGGGAACTGCGACCTCTACTACAACGCGGGCACCTGGGCGACCTCGGACAACGCGACCCACCGCTCGACCAGCCCGGCCAACCAGGAATCTGTGACGGTGGCGAACCCGCCGTCCGGCTACGTCTACATCAGCCTCAAGGGCTCGACCGCGTGCACCGGAGTGGCGGTGAGCACCAGCTTCTGATCACCCGATGGTCCGTCCTCCGGCTCAGGCCGGGGGACGGACCTCCCAGCACACCCGCAACCCGTCATGCACCTGGGCGATGTGGCAGCGCGCCGTCGAAGTCTTCACCCGAGCATGGTGATGTTCCAGTCCGCATTGCAATCGCCATCGGCGGGACATGGGCGTTCTTGCCACGGAGAGTTGGCCGTGCAGACCACCTCTGAACTGCCCGGCCCGGGTTGCGCGGCGTCACGTCACAACCCGGGCCGAGCAGGTTCAGCTACACGTCATCACTTCGCGGTGCGACAGGTGTTGGGTCCTGCGTCATCGACACACACCCGGAAGACCAGGAACTTGATCGGGTGCTTCCATTTGATGTAGGAATCGAAGGTGGCGTACTTCGCCTTGCATCCCAGCTTGTTGTACCGGGCCGGGAGCCAGGTAGGGGACGTGAGACTCGTCTCATCCCAGACGCCCGCCTGGATGTAGACCGGGTGGCCGTCACACTTGTTGTCCCTGACCGACATCCTGACCGGCTTGTAGTACTGGTTGTTGACCTTCGTGAACGTCGCGCTGCCGCAGGCTCCGGCGAAACACGCATCCACCCGGCCGGTCGCCCCCGCGAGCTCCGATCCCCCGCCCTCGGCGGCCGAAGCCGCACCGACGCCCATCCCCAACAATGCCAAAATAGTGGCAATGATGGTGATTATCCTGCCTCCACGCATTTCATCTCCCCTCGTCGAGGTGGTGCTCTAGCAACGCCATCCTGACACGAATTGCAACCCGATGTGCCGAACTTCGAAGACGTGCAACCCACTTTTTCCTCACCCATCAAGCAATCACCTCGATTCGTCCGACTAAGCCCAACGGTGGCATATGTGCCGTCCTATGACGCATTCGGCGCCGTGCGAATTTTTGAGCGTCGTGCCGGACTTGCCGCGATCCCGGTTCCAGGACAACAGGGCAGCGACCGGCGGCGCGGTCAGAGGTGCGGGAGCGCCTGGACAAGCAGGAATGGCGCGTCGACGCCGACGGAAGGGCCCAGGTAGGCGGCGTGGCCGGACCCGACCCAGATCGTGGCCCTGTCTCTCGGCAGCACGTTTCCGGAAACCCGGCGTCGTCCACGCGCGGCGATGGTTCACGCGTGCGGATGAGACGAACAGGACTCGGCCACACGTCGCTCGTGACGATGAGCTTGATCAACCTGTCAGGGGGCGGAAGCGGTGCTGGCGCGCAGGTCCGGGGAGTGAGCGGACGACCGTCACCGTCCTCACTGCGTTCTTCCGCGGCGGCGACAGGTTCGGGCCTGTGAGGATAAACCGGCAGGAAGGCGGCCAGGAACGGGAGCGGGCAGGGTGACGCTGGGTGTGGTCGAGAGGATGGAGCACCACCAGATCGCGATCTACCTCGCGGCGATGGCGGTCGGCGGCCTGCTCGGCTGGACGCTGCCTGCCGCCGGGCCGGGTCTCGCGCACGCCATCAACCCGGTGCTGGGCGCCTTGCTCTACGTGACCTTCCTCCAGGTTCCCGCGGCCGAGCTGCTGCGGTCGCTGCATGACGGGCGGTTCCTGTCCGCGACGCTGGCGGTGAACTTCCTGCTCGTCCCGGCCGTGGTCGTGGCGATTGTCGTGTTCCTGCCCGCCGACCAGGCCGTGCGCATCGGGGTCCTGCTGGTCTTGCTCACCCCGTGCGTGGACTACGTCATCGTCTTCTGCGGCCTCGCTGGCGGCAGCAGCCGGCGGCTGCTGGCCGCCACCCCGCTGCTGCTCATCGCCCAGATGCTGCGCTGCCGGTGTTGCTCTACCTGTTCGTGGGCACGGAGCTGGCCGACATCGTCGAGCCCGGGCCGTTCGTCGAGGCGTTCCTCGTGCTCATCGTGGGCCCGTTGGCGCTGGCCTGGGCCACCCAGGCATGGGCCGCCCGCGCACCCGCGGGTCGGGCTGTGTCCGCAGCGGCGTGCACCACAATGGTGCCGCTGATGGCCGCCACCCTGCTCCTCGTCGTCGCCTCCCAGGTCCCCAAGCTGGACGGCAACCTCGCCGCTGTCGCCGCCGCCGTCCCTTTCTACGTGGCGTTCCTGGTGATCATGGCCTTCCCCGGGTGGGCGGTGGCCCGCGCGTTCCGCCTCGACGTCCCGGCCGTCCGCGCGGTGGTGTTCACCGGAGCGACCCGCAACTCCCTGGTCGTGCTCCCGCTCGCGCTCGCCCTACCCGACCGATTGGCGTTGGCGGCGGCCGTGGTCGTCACCCAGACCCTGGTCGAGGTGATCGGCATGCTCGCCTACATCCGCGCCGTGCCGCGGCTGCTGCCGGACCGCACCGCCACCGCCTCCTGAGCGCGTCCGGCGCCGGTGGCGCTGCCCGGCAGCTGTCGGCGGATCGTGTCAGCCTCGGTCAGGTTCGCTGACCGCATCGTGTCCTGCCGAGATTCCGAGCGCGGGCAGGCCGTCTGAGGCTCTGGCTGCCTCGGTCGGGCGGAAGACGAGTTGGCGGCAGTCGCCGTCGTCGATGGGGCGGACGGTGACCCGGTAGATGGGTTCGACCACCTCGGGGGTCAGCACCTCCTTGGTCGGGTCCGAGGCGGCGACCAGGCCGCTGTCGAGGAGGACGAGGTGGTCGCAGTAGCGGGCGGCCAGGTTCAGGTCGTGCAGGACGACCACGGTGGTGATGCCGAGGTCGCGGACCAGGTACAGGATCTCGTGCTGGTAGTGGATGTCGAGGTGGTTGGGGGGTTCGTCGAGGAGCAGGTGGCCGGTCTGCTGGGTCAGGGCGCGGGCGATCAGGGTGCGTTGCTTCTCCCCGCCGGACAGGGTGGCGAAACCGCGGTCGGCGTGGTCGCGCATGCCGATCCGGTGCAAGGCGGTCGCGGCGATGCGGTGGTCGTCCGCGGTGTAGGACTGCAGGGACAACCGGTGGGGCGAACGTCCCAAGAGGACCATCTCGGCCACGGTGACCGGGAGTTCGGGCGGGGCCTCCTGGGCCACGACGGCGATCCGGCGGGGCAGTTCGCGGCCGCGGAGGTCGGACACGGGTGTCCCGTCGATCAGCACGAGGCGTTCTACAGCGGCGGTGTGGAGTTCGCCGCCGGGACGTTGCCGCGGGGCTCGGCGGGCGGGTCCAGCGTGGCGGTGGTAAAGCCGATGTCGGTGCCCGCGGACTGGCGATCACGTGCGCACCGCCACCAGGGATTTGGTCAGACCGAACGCCTTCTCGTGCCAGACGGTCGAGTCGGGGAACAGCAGCCGCATCTCGGTGAGTGAGATCAGGTCGGTGGTCAGCACGGCTGTGAGGGCTTGCTCTCCGCTCAGCTTGGCGTGGCTGAATGGCCAGTGCCGCACCACCGCCGCGCGCAGGTTGACGGGTAGGAACTGCAGGCCGGGGAACACCCAGTGTGGCTCGACCGGGAAGTAGCGGTAGGGAGTCTGCACCCAGTGGCGCTCGGCGAAGGCGTGTACGACATCGGCCAGCGCCTGGCGTGGGGTGTGCCCGCCGACGTGCTCGATGAGGCTGTTGGACACCACCAGGTCGAACCGCTCGCCCTTGATCCGATCGGGAGCGCAGGCGTCGTCGACCAGATGCCGCAGCCACGACTCCGGTGCGTCGGCGTCGACCAGAGTGACGGTGGTGACCTCGGCTGGCCGGGTGGGCGCGCTGCGCCAGAAGTCCGGAAGGCCGCCGAGGTCGAGCACTCGCATCGCGGCCAGGTCGGGAAAGCGCCGTTCCAACTCGTCCCAGCGGCGGGCCCGGGCTCTCGCGGACACTGGATCTCGGATTGGTCGGCTCGTTGAGCAACGACCGCATCCATCGGAGCGCACTCATCTCGGATCCCCTCGTCAGCCACGTACCGGGGAAGATCGACTTGCCGGTGCTGGGGGTTATCCGGCCGTTGAGAACTTCACTCGGCAGGCCGAGCGCGCTCGCACGGACGGTGGCCCAGGTTGAACCGGTCAGGCCAGTACAGATCCCTATGCTGCCGGAGCGCGGACGGTGAGGGTGGTGAAGCCGCGTTCGGTCCACCCCTCCCGGGGACCCGGAACTCGGAGGCCGATGTCCTGCGATGCGGGTCGAAGGAGGCCCCAGATGATGTCCACCGCACCGTCCAGACATCCGCGAGTCCAGGGGTGCCCGCGTGGCCCACTCGACGCTGCGCAGTGCTACCTCGGTTTCAGGCAACTCCAGGTGGGCGGTGGGACCGGGGAGCAAGCCTGGGCAGGTCGGGTGGATCGGCGGGGATGGGTCCGGCGCGGCGGCCTGGAAACAAAGAAGGTGACGATCGGTCGGGTTTCGGTCCGTTACTGCTGGACAGGCCCTGCTGCGGCGCGTTCCCAACAGTCGTCCGTTGACTTACTCGGCGTCACTGGCATGAAACTCGAGCACCGCGTCCATCCCTCATTCGCTGTGCTCGGGCTCCACCCGGTGCGAATGCCCGGGTCAACCACGGTTGTGGCCGTATCTCCGACAGCCCGGGTCGCGGTCCTCCATACTTGTGGGGCGTGTCCGTGATCGAGACGGGGTGCGGGTGGTCGAGCCGGGGCTGACGCTGAACACCGTGCGGACTGGGACGGTGATCGGGTCGATCGTGCAGGCGCGGTCGGTGGTGTTCGGCAGTGGTGACGTGCCGGTCGATGAGGCCGTGTGTGACCCGGGGCCGGTGTTCGCCGACGTGCTCGCCGACGGGTTCACCGGGCGGGGGTGGCTGATCGAGCGGATCGACCGGTTCCTGGGTGAGCGCCAGTGCGGGTATCTGTGGGTGGAGGGGGACGCAGGCGTCGGCAAGACCGCGCTCGCGGCGCACCTGGTGCGGGAGCGTGGATGGGTAGGGCACTTCGCCCGTCTGACCCGCGGCGGCCTTGCCCGTGTGGGGCTGCGGAACCTGGCGGGACAGCTGGCGCGCCTGCCCGGGCTGGATGATCTCGCCCCGGGCGGGTTGCTGCCTGAGCGGTTGTGCACTCCGGAGGGTTTCGTGACGGCGCTGGCCAAGGCCGTCGGCCGCATCCGGCCGCCGCTCGTCCTGGTGATGGATGGCGCCGACGAGGCGGAGCGGGTGGCGGGGGCGCTCCCGTGGGGGCTGCCGGTCGACCTTCCCGCCGGCGTGTTCGTGGTCGGGACCTACCGCACGGGAAGCCCGCCGCCGCTGACCGCCGCGCCGACAGAGGTGGTGCGTGTCCGCGCGGACGCCCAGGAGAACATCGCCGATCTGGAGGAGCACCTGGCCCGGTTGCTGCCCGACCGGATCGCCAAGGAGTTGACCGCGCGCTGTCGGGGGCTCTGGGTATACCAGAGACACGTGCGCGCGGAACTTCGGCAGGGCACGCAAGTCGATCTCGGCACTCTCCCCACGGGGCTGGCTCGGTACTACGCGAACCGGTTGGAGGGGTGGAGCCAGGCAGACGACTGGCACAGTGCGCTGCTGCCGTTGCTCGCCACTTTCGCCGTCGCCGGTGAGCCGCTGGCGGCGCCATCGCTGGCCAGTCTGTCCGGTGTGGACGAGGACGTCGTGCGCGCGCACTGCCACACGACGTTGCGCCCCTTCCTCAGCGCCGTCGATAACCCTGATGGTCGTCGATTCCAGCTCTACCACGCCAGTCTGACCGAGTTGCTGAGTGGCGTGCGGCCACGCGACGACGGACCTGAGCAGGACTGGAAGTGGTGGGACATCCTCAGCGCGGCCAGCCTGCAGGCTCATAGCCGCGTTGCCGACCAGTACCTGCACGTGTTCGGGCCCGACGGGTTGCAGGCCCTGGTCGCCGACCCGGCGTTGGCCGCCGTCGACGGCGGCTACCCGCTGCGACACCTGGCGCGGCACCTCGTCGCGGCGCGCAGGTACGACGACCTGCACAGCCTGCTCCGCGCCGGGCCGACGGCCTGGTTCGCCGCGCATGACCACGCCAACACCATCGACGACTTCCTCGCCGATGTCGCCACCGCACGCGCCCTGCACACAGCGACGACGGATCGAGCTCTGTCCGCCGGGATGCCCGCGCCGACCCTGTGCGACGAAGCGCATTACGCGCTGGTGGCCGCGTCCGTCGTCAGCCGCGCCAACGCGGTCTCGGCCGAACTGGCCGCCGCGCTGGTGGCGGAGCGCGTGTGGACACCGGAGCGCGCGGTCGCCCACGCCCGGCGGCTGCCGACGGCGAGCGCGCGGGCCCACACCCTGGCCGTGCTCGCCGCGACCCGACCTGACCTCGTGGACCAGGCGTTCGCCGCCGCCGACCAGGTGACCTTCCCGTACGCCCGCGTCGAGGTGCTGCTGAAGCTCATCCCGCTCGCCCACGACCGGCGCACGGACCTCGTGGACCACGTGCTGGCGGCCGCGGCCGACCACCCCGAGGTCTTCGCCGATCTCGCGCCCTGGCTGTCCCCTGACCGCCTCCAAGTCGCGCTGTCGACGGCGTCGGACATCCCCCATGCCCGCGCCCGCGCGCGTGCCCTGACAGCGCTGGCCCCTTACGTTCCCGAGGCGTCGACCGGCGCGCTCGCCGCGATCCGCGCCATCAGCGCCGAACACGACCGCGCCGAGGCCATCACCGGGCTGGCCCCGCACCTGTCCGATGCACAGCTGAGCGATGCTCTTGACATCGCGGCCGCGATCACCGGCCACCACCGACTTCCCGCGATGGCGGCCCTGGCGGGCGTCGACACCGTCCTGCCCGAGGCCCACGCTCTCACCGACAAGAACCACCGCGCCGACACGCTCGCACGGTTGGCGCCCTACCTGTCCGTCCCGCAGTTGCGCGACGCGCTCGCGCTGGCGGTGGGGGACCGGCGGATCGACCTGCTCCTCGTCCTCGCCCGCCACCTGCGCGAGGCCGCCGAGCCCGCGTTCGCCGCGGTGTCGGGGATCGGCGAGCCGTCGGCGCGGGCCACCGCGCTCACCCGCCTGGCGCCCCACCTGCCCGCGGGCAGACGACGCGCGGCCCTGCGCGCCGCGCTCGCCGCAGCGACCGCCGTCGCGCCGAGGAAACGGGACGAGCCCGCGGGGCTGGCCTGGCCCGGGCCCACCGAGACCCACGCCGTGGCCGCCGCCCGCCGCTCCGCCGACCCCGTGCGGCCGCTCGCGGACATTGCCCGGATGCGCGATGACCACAAAGCCGTCGCCCTCGCCGCCCACGGTCCACACCTGCGTGGTGACGACCACACCACCGCGCTCGCGCTCGCCGTGGTCATCACCGACGAACGCTCACGTTCCACGGCGTTGACCGGCCTTGCCCCACACCTGCTCGACGCCGCCCAGCTCGGCGCCGCGCTCGCCGCGACACCGTACGGAGACCGCGGGCTGCTCTGCGCGATCGTGGCGCGCGCGGACACGGTGGCGGGCGACGAGGACTTCACCAGGCTGCTCCGCGAAGCGCTGCGCGACACCGGCCGCGACACCTGCGCGGCGATCCTGGCCGCGGCCGTGCCTCGACTGACCGCGCTCACCGGGACGGACGCCGCCGCGTGGCTCGACGCCGCGCTGCGGGAGGTCCGCAGTTGGTGGACAGATTCATGACAGCGGGCGTGTTGACCGGTTCTTGACCCTACGATGGATCTTCCGGGAGCCGCAGCGTCGGAGGATGGATGGATGAGCGAGGTCCCGCTCGACGACCTGCTGCCCGGTGACCTGCGGCAGGTCGGTCCCTACCGGGTGCTGCGCAGGCTCGGCGACGGCGGGATGGGCGTGGTCTACCTGGCATCGTGGTCCGGGACCGACCGGGAGGTCGCGGTCAAGGTCATCCACCCGGCGTTCGCGGCCGCCGCGAAGTACCGGGCCCGGTTCGCCAGGGAGGTGCGGACCGCGATGCGGGTCCGGTCCCGCCACACGGCGCGGGTCCTGGACGCGGAGCTGGACACCGACACCCTGTACGTGGTGACCGAGGTGATCGGCGGGACCACCCTGACCGACCTCGCGGCCGGGACCGGCATCGACGCCGAGCGCCTGCTGCCATTGGCGAAGGACACCGCCCAGGCCCTGCTCGACATCCACGAGCACAAGATCGTCCACCGCGACCTCAAGCCGTCCAACGTGATGGTGGCCGACGGCCGCGCGACGGTGATCGACTTCGGGATCGCCGCGGACCTGTCCGACCTCGGCGGCGTGACCACCACCAACCACGTGCTCGGGACACTGCCCTACCTGGCCCCGGAGCTAATCGACCCCAACGGACCCCGTCGGGCGTCCCCGGCGTCGGACGTCTTCTCCTGGGGCTGCATGGTCTACTACGCCGCCACCGGCCGCGCCGCCTTCTCCGGCGCGTCGACCACGCTCGTGCAGCGGGCACCCGATCTCTCCGGCGTGCCCGGCGCCGTCCGCGACCTGGTGGCCCGCTCATTGGACAAGCGGCCCGACCGGCGGCCCTCGGTGCGCGACATCCTCGGCGACCTCGACACCGTCGGGGCCAAAGTCGTGCTGTGCGGGGAAAGCCGACGCAGCTACACCGCACAGCTGCGGGCCCGCCTGCTCGACTCCGGGCTGGCCGTGCGGGTCTCCGCCGACCCCGATTCCCTCGCCGACGCGTCCGTGCTGGTCCTGGTCGTGTCCGAGCGGCCGGACCCGGCAGTGCGCGACATGCGGCTGGCGGCCCGCGGGCGCGGAGTCACCGTGCTGCCCGTGCTCGTCGGCGGCCACAGCGAGCCGGACGCGTTCCTCGACGCCCGCACCGGCGCCCTGCCCGACGCCACGCACCTGCGGCGGATCCGCGAACTGGCGGCGCGGGAACAGCGGTCCGTGCCGGTGCGCGGGCTGTTCGATCCGGCGATCGCCGCGATCGCCGCGGAGCTGGCGGCGGGCGACCTGGTGACGGCCGACCGGCACACGACCGCGGTGCTGCTCGCCGCGGCGGGGTGCGCGGAGCGGGGTTGGGCAGGCCCGGAGGAGGTCGCGGCGATCGGCGCGGATCTGCTGCGGGACTGCGCGCACGTGTGGGAGGACGGCACCGGCGGTGACCACGGCTTCCTTGCCCAGCGCCGTCTCATGGCCGACGGGGAGGGCACCGAGGTCGCCGACCTCGCCGCCTGCTTCGGCTGGGGCGACCCGGCGAGGATCGCCGCCGACTACGGCGCCTGGGTGGCGACGGCAGGCGCAGGCTTCTTCCCGACCCTGCGCTCGGCTTCCCTGTCCAGTCCGTGGTTCGACTCGTGGAACAGCACGGTGTCCGCGGTGTACCGGCGAATTCGGAGTGAGTTCTGATGGTCTTCTACATCGTCCTGCTGCTGCTGGTCGGCGTGGCCGTCGGCGGCGCGCTGGTGTTCATCCGCGGCATGCGGACGCTGCCGCTCGACCAGTACGCCCTGGTGAGCAGCCGCTTCGCCGGGCTGCGCCGGGTCTCGTCGCGGGAGGAGTACCTGCTGCGGCACACCAGGATCGTGCTCGGCGGACAGCCCTCCTGGCTGCCGCAGTGGCTGTACCGGGTGGAGACGTACGACTACGTTCGCGTCCCGCCCGGCTCGGTGGGGCTCGTCGTCGCCAAGATCGGCACGCACAAGCCCACCCATCGGCAGCTCGCCAAGCACGTCGAGTGCGCCCGGTTCCAAGACGCCGCGAGGTTCCTGGACAACGGCGGCGAGCAGGGTGTGCAACCGGAGCTGCTGCTCGGCGGCGAGCACTACGCCATCAACCCGTTGCTGTTCGACGTATTTACCGTCAACAACCCGCCGAGCGACTTCCCGGTCACCGCCGATGACCTGCGCCTGGTGTCGGTCGACGCGGAGGATGTCGGCGTCGTCATCGTCCACGACGCGCCCGCGCCTGACGATCAGCGCGCTCCCGCTCCCGTCGTGCCCGGGCACGCCAACTTCCAGCAGCCCTGGACGTTCCTCGCCGCGGGAGGGCGCAGCGGGCCGCAGACGGAAATCCTGCCGGGCGGGGCGAAGTACGCCATTCATCCGATGTTCGCCCGGGTCGTGCACATCCCGACCCGCGAGCTCACCCTCACCTGGCAGGCCAAGTCAGGCGCCGAGGACCGCTACGACTCGGACCTCGCCCCGCTCAACGTCACCATCGAGGGCTACGACCTGCAGGTCGACCTGACGCAAACGCTGTCGATCCCCCCGTACGCCGCGCCCTACCTGGTCAAACGGTTCGGCGAGGACTCCGACGGCGACGTCGGCGACCGCAAGTCGACGGCGGTGAAGCGGTTCGTCAGCAAGGTGCTCGGCGAGAAGGTGAAGGGGTACTTCACCGAGCGCGCGGCCGCCGCCGAGATCGACCGGTTCATCCACGAACTCGCCGACCTGCGCGGCAAGCTCAAGGTGCAGATCACCCAGGCGCTCGCCGAGGTGCAGGTCGAGGCCTACGAGACGACGATCGGCGAGATCCGCTTCGCCTCCGACGAGCTCAACCAGGAGTACCGCAAGTACGCCCAGCTGCGGCAGCGGTACCGCCAGCGCGAGCAGGAACTGGCCATCGAACGGGTGACCACCGACATCGAGCGCGAGAAGCTGAAGGTGACCAGGGAGCAGCTCGCCGCCCAGGAGCAGGTGCTGATCGCGCTGTTCGGCGCGGAGCACCGCAGGAAGGAACGGCGCGAGGCGATCGCGGTCCGCGCCCAGCCACCGATGATCCTCCTCCCCGGCGGCGGCATGGTCGGCGGGCCGCCCGTCCAGGTCCCGCAGGCGACCCCCATCGCCGTGCCCGAGTTCGACCCCACCCGGGACATGGACCTGCTCGACGCCAGCCCGGGCGTGCCGACCGACCGGAAGGCCGACGCCGGTGACCGGGAGTGACCAGCGCAGGCCGCTGCTCGGCATCGACCTCGGCACCACCTACACCTGCGTCGCCGCGGCCGACGGCGCGGGCGGCGAGACGGTGCTGCCCAACGCCGACGGCGACTCCACGACGCCGTCGGTGGTGTACTTCCACGAGGACGGCACGGCCCTGGTCGGTCGCGCGGCCGTGGCGCGCCGCGACGACGACCCGAGCCGCGTGGTCTCGCTGATCAAACGGGAGATGGGCCGGGCCGGGGTCACCGTGGACGCGGGCGGGCGCCGGTACCACCCGCAGCAGGTGTCGGCCGTCATCCTGCTGAAGGCGGTGCAGGACGCGCTGGCCGGACTCGGCCGCCCCGCGCCGGACACCGGGCCGCTGGCCGACGTCGTCATCGCCGTCCCCGCCTACTTCGGCGCGGCGGAGCGCAAGGCCACCGCGCAGGCCGCGCGGCTCGCCCGGCTGACCCTGCTCGACATCGTCAGCGAGCCCGTCGCGGCCGCCGTGGCGCACGGCCTGCACCGGCGGGAGGGGCGCACCGCGATGGTGTACGACCTCGGCGGCGGCACCTTCGACGTCACCGTCGTCCAGGCCCGTTCGGACACCCCGGCCAAGGTCGTCGCCATCGCCGGGGACCATCGCCTCGGCGGGGCCGACTGGGACCGGCGGCTGACCGACCTCATCCTGTCCCGAGTCGATGGAGAATCGCTGCGCGCGGACCCGATGGTGATGGCCAGGCTGGTGCGGCAGGTCGAACAGGTCAAGATCGCACTCACCGCCACCGATCGGCACACCGTGTCCATTCCGGACCTCGGCACGGTCACCGTCACCCGCGAGGAGTACGAGGAGGCCACGGCGGACCTGCTGGACCGCACCATCGAGCTGACCAGGGACGCGCTCGAACTCGCCCAGCGGAACGGCGTCGTGGCCATTGATGACCTGCTGCTCTCCGGTGGCATGGCCCGCACCCCGGCGGTGGCCGCCCGGCTCGCCGGGGAACTGCCCGACCTGCCACCCGCCCGGCTGGCCGACGACACCGACCACACCGTCGCCAGGGGCGCGGCCCGGCTGGCCTGGCGCGCCTCGGGCGGGCAGGAGCCCGACGACGCGGTGGGCTCGGTCACCGCCAAGGGGTACGGCCTGGCCGTAGTGCGGGACAACGACCGTCCCGCGCTCGGCCACGGTGTGCTCTGGATGATCCCGCCCGGTGCCGAGGTGCCCGCCAAGCACCACCACGAGCTGTGCACCATCCGCGACGGCCAGCGGCGCATGGCCATCCGGGTGTACGAGTCGGCCACCGGGTTCGTGCGCGGCGACCTCGCCGACGACCCCGCCCACCACCGAGGCCTGATCGAGGGCGAGATCACGGGCCTGCCCGCCGGCCTGCCGAAGGGCCAGCTGGTCGGGATCGACCTCGAACTGGGCGCCGACGGCATCCTCTCGGTGCACGCGCGCGCGGTCAACGGGGCCGACCTGCGGCTGGAGGTCGAGGTCGCGGGCGCGATGTCCGAGCCGGAGATGGACGCGCCGCTGCCCGGGATCCGGAGCTGACATGGCCGATCTCGACGTAGAGTCCTATGTGGATGACGTGGTCGTTCCGATCCAGACCGGCTGGTCCCCGCACAACAACTACTTCCGCGTGTACCGGATCAGGCCGGACGCCTCCGACGCCGAAGTGGACGACGCGCTGTCGGACATGCCGGACCACTGGGGCGCGGCAGGTCTGCGTCAGCACGCGCTCGCCTTCGACCGGTTGCACGCCTGCCACGAGCAGGCCGCGGTGGTCCTCCGCGATCCCGCCCGCCGCGCCCGGCACCGCGCGACCGTCGAACGGGAGCACAGGGCGCTCGTCGCCGTCGTCCGCCACCGGCTGCACGGCGCGCCCGCGATGCCCCCGGGCGAGGTGGCGGCGCTCGTCGGCGCCGCCGAGGGCCGCTGGAGCCGACCGGACGTCGTGGCCGCGCTGGCCGCCGCAGGCGCGGAGGTCCGCGCGGCGGACCCGCTGCCGCGCCCGGTCCGGCCGAAGCGGTGGCAGCGGCTGCGGGAGCACCTGGCCGACCTGCCGCACGACTCGCTGTGGGAGTACCTGACCGGCACCCCGGACCTCGACGGCGCCAGCACCCAGGCCGTCGGACTGGAGGCGCGGCGGAAGCTGCTGCGGGTGGCGCGGGACCGGGCCGCGGACGCGGAGCGGTCCGTCATCGCGCTGGTCCGGCTGTGGATCGGCGAACCGGGCGGGCTGGCCGCCGTCCTCGCCCACGAACTGGTGGCCGACCTGGCCGCGGCCGCCGTGTGCGGCTACGCCGCCGTGCGGGACCTGGCCGACCCGAAGCGGTGCGCGGCGGCGAACCTGCCCCCCGACCCCGACGCCCTCGCCTACGCGGTGTGGGCCGCTCGCGCCGAGTCGCCGTGGACGGCCGGATACACCACCGCGGTGGCCGAACGAAGGCTGCGGGACGCGCTCGCCCTGCTCGACGCCCACCCGCTGCCCGAGTTGTGGTGGCGAACGCGGGGCGAACTCGCCGACCGCCTCGCCCGGCTGGACACCGAGCTCGCGCACGCGCTGGCGCTGATCGACACCGCGCCCGAGGACGCCGCCGCCCGGCTCCTGGCGGTCGGCCGGGAGCTGGCGGACAACGCGGTCGCCGAGGGCCTGCGGCGCTGTCCGGCCGCGCCGCCTGGAGCCGTCGATGCCACAGTGGACGGCGATCGGGTCGTGGTGCGGTGGCGGCCGTCGCCCTCGACGGCGGGGCGTATCGGCTACCGGGTGACCCGAGGCGCGATCACGCTCGCGGCGGAGACGAGGACGCTGTCCGTTGTCGACGAGGACGTCCCGGTCGGGCCCGACCTCGTCTACACGGTCACGACAGTGCGCGAGGGCGAGCCCGGCATGTCGGCCTCCAGCGAGCCGGTGGCGGTCCGACCGGAGGTGACGGACCTTCGGGTCACCTCGGAGCCGGGGATGGTCGTGGGGGAGTGGTGCCTGCCGAGGGCCGCCCTGCGGGCGGTAGCCGACCGTGTCGGCGACGGCGCTGTGATGGCGGGCGACACGGGCTTCGTCGACCAACAGGTGACCCCTGGGCATGAGTACGTCTATCGGGTGCGAGTCGACTACCCCGAGGGCCGCAGCAGCGGTGTCGTCGCGCGGGTGGTCTGCCTCCGCGAGCCGGACGCCGTCGCCGACCTACGGGCCGTGGCGTCAGGCGACGTCGTCGAGCTGACATGGACCCCGCCGGGCGGCGCGCTGGTGGAGATCCGGGTGCTCACCCGGCCTGGGGGCGAGAAGCCCGGAGTCGTCCGTCCTGAACAGGCTGACCACGTCGGTCCGCTCCTGGCCGCGAGCCGCACCGGTCGGGCGCGGGTCGACGCGGCCGATCTCGCCCTCGGGCGGACGTTCGTCCCGGTGACCGTGTCCGGCCCGCTCGCCGCGATCGGGACGGCGGCGGTGCTGGACATCTCGCCCGCTCGGGTCGATGGGCTGCGGGCGACCAGGTTCGGGCCCGAGGTGCGGCTGACCTGGCACTGGCCCGCCTGGGCGCACGACGCGCTCGTGGTCTGGCGGCCCGGAGCGCCGCCCGACGGGCCCGCCGACGCCGCGGCCCGCCGGATGCCGACCACGCGCACGGCGTACCTGAGCCGGGGCGTGCGGGTGAGCGCGGCCGAGCCAGGCGACCACTGGTTCGGGGTCTGCGTCGCCGACCGGGGCGACTACGGCCCGCTCACCACGGTCTGGTCGCCGTGCCCGGTCCAGGCCCGCTACCGGATCAGCGGACGGTTCCGCACCCGGGCGATCGCGGTCGAAGGCGACGCGGGCCTGCCCGACGTCGTGGTCGTCGCGCAGACCGGCCGCAGGCCGCTGGCGCCGGAAGACGGAATGACGCTGGCCGTGCTTCCCGGCGGTGCGCGCACGAGCGGCACGGAGTTCGCCGTGCCCGCGGCGCTGCGCCGCCCGGTTTACCTGCGGGCGTTCTCGTTGGACGACTCGGTGTGGCTGCGCCATCCCGATCCACGCGAACTCGTGGTGCGCTGATCGCGGTGCGGACGGTCACCTGCCCGTACTGCCGCTCGGTCGCCGCGCGCGACCGCCTCGTGCTGAGCTGCATGCCCGGCTGCGGGGCGGACGCTGCCTCTTTTCCGGCTCGGGACCTGCGCCGCGGCCGGTGCCCGCACGGCCGCGCCCCGCAGGCCCGGCGATGCTGCCCGGAGTGCGACCGGGCGATCCCGCGCGAGTACGCCGAGGCCGGGAGCCGGACGATCGTCGTGGCGGGGACGGCGGGGGCGGGCAAGAGCACCTGGGTCACCGAGGTCATCCGGCATCTGTCCACGGGCGAGGGCGCGCACACCGGCCTGTCCGCCGACCTGCTCGGCGAGGACTCGCGGGGCTGGCGCGCGGGGTCGGACGGTCCGATCCTGCTCAGCCTGCGTCTGCCCGCGCGCGTTCGGCCGGTCGTCCTCGCGCTGTACGAGCGCGGGCTGGGGGACTGGCCCGGCAGGGCGGCGGGCGTCGTGCTGCTGATCGACCCGACCCGGCTGCCCGGGGTACGGCCCGTGCTCGGACTGCCGCCCGAGCCGCTCGCCCCGGTCCTCGCGGACCTGCCGCCGCGCACTCCGGTCGCGGTGGCGGTGAGCAAGCTGGACCAGGTGCGGGACATGTTCGACGTCGGCTCACCGTTGCGGCAGCCGTCCCCGCACGGCGAGCGCTACGTCGAGGCGGACGGCGTCGACGTCCACCACGAGGTCGCGTCCTGGCTGACCCGCTGGGCCGGGATCACGGCGGGACACCGGTACTTCGCCCTGTCCGCGCACGACGGCGGCTACCGGGTGGCGGACCCCCTGCTGTGGCTGCTCACCAGGTTTGGCGCGTTCCGTGTCACGAGAGGCAGGCGATGACACCACACCAGATGCACTACACGTCCTGCCTCGACGGGATCGAGGGCGCCGCAGGGTTCCAGGTGAGCGCCGTGTCCCTCGGGGCGCCGTGGCCGCTGCTCCGGCTGGTCACCCAACACAGCGTCCACGAGCCGGGCCCGCCGACGTTCGGGCACGTCGCCTCGCCTGCCGGCTGGGCGGTGTTCCGCAGCGTCGACGCGGGGGGGGGGATGTCACCGGCAGGCCGGGGAACTATTTCGTCCACGCCGTTCTGGACGACGCCGCGTTCGGGGTCGACGACGCCCTCCCGGTCGACCTGTGCTCCGGCGGGTTCTGGATCGGACGGAAGATCGAGGGCACCGTGCTCCCCCGGGTCACGGGGTCGGTGACCGCGCCCATCCCGGACGCGGTCGTCGCCGCCTTCCTGGCCGAGGGCGAGCGGTCGGACCACCTGGCCGCACTGGTCGCCGCGGTGCAGACCGGCCTGGTCGAGCACCGGCCGACCGTGCTGGTCTGCCCCCAGGAGGAAGTGCTGGTGTGGTTGACCGCCGTCAGCCGCTCGTTTCCACGCGAGGTGGCCCTGCGCATCACGTTCCTGACCCGCGCGTCGGGTCCGCCGAGCCAGGACGTGGTGCTCTCGTGCGCCACGTCCGCGCCGCGGGTTCCCGCCGTCGTGTGTGACGTCGGCGCTGCTCCCTCGGATCGGCTCACCCCGTACGCCGCCGCGCTGCGCCGGTCCTGGTCGGCGGGGTGGTCGCGCGAGCAGGCGTCGGTCTCGATCGGACTGGCGGACCTGGACGCCGTCGCCGAAGGGCTGGCAGCCGCGGACGAGCCCATCCTGCTGCGCGTCGCGGCGCGACGGAACGCGGCGTTGTGGCCCGCGGTGCTCGACGGTGTGGCGAGGGTCGGCATGACCGAGCTGGAGCCGTGGCTGGCACTGGTCCCGGACGCGCCAGCCGCGCTGGCCCGACACTGCCTGGACGCGATCGTCGCGCGCGGTGTCGCCCAGGTGCCGCGGGCGGCGGTCCCCGCGCTGCGGGACGGGCTCGCCGAGCTGCCCGGGCCGACCGCCTGGCGCCTGCGTCCGGAGGTCGCCGCGCAGCTGGCGCACCCGCCCGCGCCCCGGGCCGTCGAGGTCGCGCTGGCGCGGCACGGGCGGCACGACCGCGTCGCGGTGACCCGGCGCTACGCCGAGGAGAGCCCGGCCGACCTGCCCGCGCTCGGCCGGGTGCTGTGGGCGGAGCCGCCCGACCACGCCGAGACCGGACCCGTGCTCGACCTGCCGGACGACGTGCTCCGGGACACCGGGCTCATCGACCACCTCGTCGCCCAGATACGAGCACTGCGGGATGAGCGGGTCGGCAGCAGGCTGTCGGCGGTGTCCGCCCGCGTCCTGGCCGTGGCGCCCGATCTGACCGACGTCGACCGCGCGGTGATTGAGGCCATCCGGTGCCTGGACACGCTGGGCGGGCGCGCCCCGCTGCGCAGAACGGCCGCCACCGCCGTCGGACCCGCGCTCGAACTGGCGGGCGTGCTGCCCGGGCTGGACCGGACGGGGCTGGCCCGGCGGCTGCGCTCGGCCGTCGAGACGCGGCTGCGGCTGGTGGCTGACGCCGGGGCGGCCGCGGCCGCGGTCCGGTCGGCGCTGGACAGCGACCAAATCCGCGCCTTCGAGGTGGTCGCGGTCCGCGCACTCTCCGCCGCGTCCCCCGAGACGGTGGGCGTCACCTTCACCGCGTGGACCGCCATGAACCGCTGCGCCGTCCGGGACCGGCTGCTGCACGATCGCCTGCCCGTCGCGCTGCGGGACAGATCGGCCGACTTCCTCGCGAGCGTGCCGGTTCCGGACGACCGCAAAGCGGACTGGTCCCGCTGGCGGGCCAGACACCGCCGTCGTTCGGTCCTCAGCAGACTGTTCAGTCGGGGTTGAGCGTGTGGGGCGTGCAGGCGTTCGCCGCTGTCATCGGGTTCCTCCTCGCGCTCGTGGCCACGGCGGTGGGGTTCATGGTGGCGCTTGCCGCCAGCGCTCTGCTCGGCGCGGCCGTCTCAGCCGTCGCCTTCCTCCGTTCCCTGCCGCGGGACCACCGGCAGGTGGCGCCCGCGCCGGGTAAGGACCCGGCCCCGCGCGCCTATCTGACCGGCCCGGTCTTCCACGACGTGCGCCGCGCGGCCCGCACCGCCCTGCTCGCCGCGCACCGCAGGCTTGTCGCGCTGCCCGACCCCGATTCGCCGGACTCGCTGCTCGCCCGCCTGCTGCGGCGGGAGACGGTGATCCAGCAGGAGTTGGTCCTGGTGCTGCCCGCCGCGGGCGTGGCAGGCGGCGTGGTGGCGGGATTCGGGGTGGTCGCTGCCCTGGTCGCGATCACCACGGCCATGCACGCGTCGCTGGTCGGTCTGGTGGTCGCCGTCGTGCGGGCGACCGCGACCGGACTGCGCTGGTTCGAGGTCGCCGCCCTTACCCTGCGGGGGATCACCACCGAGTGCGGCACCTGCCAACAACGGCTGTACCGTCCGGAGTTCGTGTGCGGGTGCGGCCGGGCCCACGCGCGCCTGGTGCCCGGCCTGCAAGGCGTGTTCCGTCGGACCTGCCACTGCGGAATCCGCCTGCCCACGTTGCTGATCACCGGTAAACACCTGCTGCCCGCACGCTGCGGCCTGTGTCGCGCGCCTCTGGCCAATCCCGTGCAGAGGGCCCCTACGGCACACCTTCCCGTCGTCGGCGGAATGGGCGCGGGCAAGTCGGTCTTCATGCACACCGCGATAGCCCGACTGCGCGACGACGCCACCTTCGCCCCCGCCGACACCACCACAGCCGACCGCATCACCCATGCCCGTGACCTGCTTCGAGCGGACACCCTTCCCCCGACCCCGGTGACCCAACCCGTCGCCTTCACCGTGCACCTCGCACGCCACCTCCTGCACCTCTACGACGCCGCCGGCGAGATCATCGAACGCGCCGACCACCGCGCAGTGTCGGGATTCCTCAACCTGGCGGGCGGCGTGATCCTGGTGGTCGACCCCTTCTCGCTCCCCGCCGTCGCCACCCGCGTCGACCGCGCCGCCCTCTCCGCCGCCCGCCCGTCTCGCTCCGACCCGAAGTCCGTCCTCGACGGACTGGTCGAGACCCTCACCGAAACCCGAGGCAGCGCCCCGATGATCCCCGTGGCCGTCGTGCTGACCAAGGCCGACGCGTTGGTGGACCTGCCGACCGTGCCCCACCCGCTCGCCGGTGTCACCCCCGAGGACCGCTCTGCCGCGACCCGCCGGTGGCTCATCGATCAAGGCCGGATCGACCTCGTCAACTCGGTGGAACGGCACTTCACCGAGGCCCGCTACTTCGCGGTCACCTACCTGGACGCGGACGAGGTCCACGAACACCCGACCCTGACGACCCCCATCGTCCACGACGACCCCGCGTCCCCGATCCGGTGGCTGTTGGGCGGGGGTCGGCACCGCCAACCGCGCCCTGCTCGGTCGTTAGCCTGACGAGGTGACCCATCAACGACATGTGCGATTGATGAGCGATTACGGCGTCGGCTGGCCCCTGTGGGACGACGGGGGCGCGATGGACCGATCGGCGGTGGAGCTGTCGGAGGCGCTGACCGCCCGTCTCGGGGCCTGGCAGCAGCACTTCGAGGAACGGTTCCACCACGAGACCGGCTGGCGATCCGCTCCCGATGCCGCGAAGTACGCCGAGGAGGGCAAGGAGTTGCACCGACTCCTCACCGACGAACTGGCCGGACACGCGAGGGTTGAGCTGGACCTCTGGCCGGTCCAACCGGAGCAAGGCGGACCGCCTCGCCGCTGATCGCCACACGTCGTAGAGGTGCTAGCCGGGCACAAGGCCCTGACCGGAGGCTCGACTCGCAGCCAACCCACGGGGCCGTCGACATGAGCGGCCAGGTGCAACCAGCCGCGCACGGGGTGGCCGTCGAACTCCGGCACGTCGAACGTGCGCACGTGGGTCCGGGTCGCGCTGCGGATGACGGCTGGGCGGGGGAGGGTGGTGGCGGAGCGCCGGGAGGGAAGATGTCGCTGATCGATCGACTCGTCTCCCGTTGGCCCGCGCACGTGCCGGTCAGGCCGATCGAACCGGGGTCGTGGGCGGCGCAGGAGCCCACCTGGCGGCAGGCGCGGCCTGGGGTGATCGCGGCTGCGACCCGGCGGGCCGTGGGGCGACCGTCTGGCAACTGGTTCGTGCTGACCGCCAGTGGCGAGGTCCGCGCCGATGTGCCGTTCGGCGCTTATGTGGGGCGGCACGAGGTGGTGGCCTGGCGGGACGAGGACGGCGAGGTGGTGGCTGGGCCTGGCGCGTGCCCCCACCTGGGTGCGCCGCTGGCCCTGGGCCGGGTGGACCGGGGGGTCCTGCGGTGTCGCTGGCACGGTCTGCCGGTCTCCGGCGACGGCGGTCCGGGATGGCGGCCGTTCCCCGTGCACGACGACGGGGTGCTGGTGTGGGTTCGGCTGGACAGCCTCGGGGGCGAGGCGCCGTCGCCCGCCCCGGTCGTTCCCGTCCGGCCGAGCCGCGGTGTGGCCGCGGTGGCGTCGGTGACCGGGGTGTGCGAACCGGTCGATGTGATCGCGAATCGGCTCGATCCGTGGCACGGCGGCTGGTTCCACCCGTATTCGTTCACCAGCCTGCGCGTGGTCAGTGCTCCTGAGGAGGATGGCCCGTCGGAGCGGGACCGGTTCGTGGTGGATGTGACGTTCCGGTTGGGGCGTCGGCTCGGTGTGCCGGTGCGCACCGAGTTCACGTGTCCGGAGCCGCGGACGGTGTGCATGCGCATCATCGAGGGGGAGGGCGCGGGCAGCGTGGTGGAGACGCACGCGACGCCGCGGGCGCCGGGCCGGGACGGGCGGGCGCGTACCTCGGTGATCGAGGCGGTGATCGCCACCTCGGAGCGGGAGGGGTTCACGGCGGCGATGCGGGCGGCCGTCGTGTTGCGTCCGGCGATGCGGTGGGCGGCGAAGCGGCTGTGGCGCGACGACCTGGCCTACGCCGAGCGCCGGTACGCGCTGCGCACGGGTGGCTGCTGAGCCCGGTGGGCGCTGAGGGTGGTGCGGTAGCCGAGGATCAGCACGACGTGCAGCAGGTACAGCCACAGCGCGAGGGCGGCGGCGACGCCGACCGCGGCGAGTCCGGCGAAGGGCACGCTCCAGTCGACCGGGATGGCCAGGAACAGCAGGAAGCCGTGCAGGAACCCGGTGAGGAACGCGCCGGTGGCGAACGCGCCCGCGACGGCGGCGCGGCGGGGCAGCGCGGTGGGGGCGGTGACGGTGAAGACCAGCGACAGCGCCGCCGAGATCAGGACCCAGTCGAGGTGGAAGGACGCCACCACGCCCAGCGCGAGCGACCAGCCACCCGCGCCGTAGAGGGATCCGATGGCGGGGGCGAGCGCGAGCGGCGCGGCCAGCAGCACCGGGGCGGCGGCGAGGACCGGGAGGAACCCGAGCCTGCCCTTCCACCCGGTCGTCCCGGTGGCGGGGTGCCCGGCGGGCTGGTCGAGGGCTCGGCGCAGGCCTTCGCCGTAGAAGGTGGCGGGGATCAGCGCGACGGCCAGCACGGGCCAGGGGGCGCGCAGCGCCGCGTCGGTGATCGCCGCGACCGCCGACCCCGCGCGTTGCTCGTCGGGCAACGCGGCCGCCAGGGCGTCGGCGCCGTTGACGACCCCGGCCTGGCCGAGGAGCGCGGCCGCGCCGCGCAGGCCGAGCAGCAGCAGGGGAACGATCGCCAGGCAGGCGAAGAAGGTCAGGCCCGCGGCCCACAGGGCGACGTCGCGTCCGCGCAGCGCGGCGGCGGTGTGGCGCAGGACGGACCGGACCGGTGGGGGCATGGCGGTGTCGTACCCGCTGTCCGCGCTGCTCTCACCCGCTGGCCGGGGTTACGGTGGCGCGACGGACCGGCGGGGGTGACCGATGGCCGAGGATCGGATGGACCCGGTGCGCGGCTGGGAGCGCCTGCACGGCGTGAACGTCTCCGGCAACCGGTTGGCGGTCGGGTGGATCCGGTTGGTGCACGTGCTCGCCCGCCCGGTGCTGCCGGTGGCGCCGGACGCGCTCTCGGCGGCGGGGGTGGCCGCGGCCGCCTGCGCGGTGGCCGTCGCCGCGCTGGGCTGGACCTGGGCGGCGCTGGCACTGGTGCTCGTGTCGGGCCTGCTGGACGGGATCGATGGGGCGGTGGCGCTGCGGACCGGGCGGGCTCGGCCGCTGGGTGCGGTGGTCGACGCCGTGGCCGATCGGCTCGCGGACCTGTGCCTGATCGCGGTGCTGGTGGTGCTCGGCGGCGACGCGCGACTGGCGGTGGTGGTGGCGGCCGCGGTGCTGCTGCACGAGTACGCCCGCGCCCGTGCCCAGGGGGCCGGGATGGGCTCGGCGGGCGCGATCACCGTCGCCGAGCGCCCGACCCGGGTGATCCTGGTGGCGGTGACCTGCCTGGGCACCGGGGTCGCGCCAGCAGGCGCGCCGGGCACCGGGTGGGCGTGGCCGATGGTGACGTTGTGGCTGTGGGTGGGCATCGCGGTGGTGGGCGGGGCGCAGTTGGTGGCGGGGATCCGGCGGGAGCTAGGCCGGGCCGATCAGGCGGGCGACGATCGCGGCGGACAGGGCGACCAGGGGTAGTCCGCCGCCGGGATGAGCGGAGCCGCCGACCAGGAACAGCCCGGGCACGCGGCTGCGGTTGGCCGGGCGCAGCAGGGCCGCGCGGGCGCCGTTGGACGAGGGCCCGTAGAGCGAGCCGCCGACCGAGCCGGTGTCGCGTTCCCAGTCCGCCGGGGTGCGGATCGCACGGTGCGCGACGCGGGCGCGCACGTCGAGGCCGCGGGCGGCGAGCACGGCCAGCACCTTCTCGGCGTAGTCGTGGGCCAGACCGGGGGCGTCCCAGTCGACCGCGCCGTGGCGAGGGGCGTTGACCAGCACGAACCACGCCTCGCAGCCAGGTGGGGCCGTGCTGGGGTCGTCGGGGGAGCAGACGTAGACGGTCGGGTCGTCGACCGGGCGCGGCCGCGGGCCGAAGACGGCGTCGAACTCGGCGTCGTAGTCGGCCGGGAACAGCACCCGGTGGTGGCGTCGCGGCGTTGTAATGCCGCGGAGGGCGAGGAGCAGCACGAACCCCGACAGCGATGGCTGGGTGCGGGCCAGCGCGCGGCGGGCGCGCGCGGCGCGCGGGTCGGAGAGCAGGTCGCGGTGCAGATGGTGCGCGTCGGCGTCGGAGACGACGATGTCGGCGGGCACGGATTCGCCCGCCACCCGCAGCCCGCTGACGCCTCGGCCGTCGGTGTCGATCCCGGTGACCGGCGCCGCGAAGTGGAATCGCGCGCCCAGCTCGCGGCAGTGGGCGTGCAGGGCGTCGGCGAGGCGGCGCAGGCCGCCTCGGACGTACCAGCCGCCGTGGTGCTGCTCGATGTAGGGCACGACGGTCATCAGCGCGGGCACCCGGCGGGGATCGGAGCCGGTGTAGGTGGCGTAGCGGTCCAGCAGCATCCGCAGCCGCGGGTCGGCGAGGCCGCGCCCGGCGCCGCGCAGCGTGCGCCATGGGGCGATGGCCAGCAGGTCGCGCACGTTCCTGCTGTGGCGCAGCAGGTCCGGCACCCCGTTGAGCGGTCGGTGCAGCACGGGTTCGCCGACCAGGTCCCACAGCCGCCGCCCCCGCCCCATGAGCCGGGTCCACTGCTCGCCCGCGCCGGGGCCGAGCGCGGCGGCCAGGGCGGGGGCGACCTCGTGCTCGGCGTGCGGCAGGTCGAGCACGGAGCCGTCGGGGAACCGGTAGTGGCACAGCGGGTCGACCGGCACGATGTCCACGTGCTCGTCGAGGTCGCCGCCGGTCTCGGTGAACAGGTCGCGGTAGACCTGCGGGAGGGTGAGCAGCGACGGCCCGGTGTCGAAGGTGAACTCCCCGAGCCGGGCGACGCCGAGCTTGCCGCCGTACGTGGGCGCGGACTCGAACACCGTCACCGCGTGCCCGGCGTGGGCCAGGCGCGCGGCGGCGGCCAAGCCGCCCATGCCCGCCCCGACGACGGCGACGGCGGCCATCAGCGGCTCCCGTGCAGGGCTCGGCCCCGCCACACCAGCGTGCCGCGGCGGCGGGCCCGCCATGACCTGCCCAGCAGCGTCAGCAGCGCCGCCACCGACACCGGGTGCGCCAGCGCGTCCGGCCAGGCCCGACCGCCGCTGGCCCGGGCGGTGACGACCCGCCCGAGCACCCCGGCGGCGTACCCGAGCAGCCCGGCCCGCGACCCGGTGGCGGCGGCCAGCGGCGGCACCAGGAACATCCAGGCCAGCAGCGCCGCGACCCCGGCGGCGGCGACCGGGCTCCCGGTGGCCGACCACAGCGACTTCTCGTAGCCCGCGCTCACCTGCGCCCACCCCCGGTACATCCGGCACGCGGCCAGGGTGCTGCCGTCGACGACCACGCCCCGCCCGCCCGCGGCCTTGACCGCCCGCATCAGCGCGATGTCGTCGAGCACGGCGTCTGCGACGGCAGCGAACCCGCCGCACCGGGCCAGCATGGCCGCGTCGATGACCAGGAACTGGCCGTTCGCCGCGGTCAGCGACGGCCGGGGGGACCGCTCGGCGGCGCGCAGCGGGAGGAACACCAGCCAGGACCACTGCAGCAGCGGCTGCACGAGCCGGGTGGCGGCGTCCTCGGCCAGCTGACGGGGGAACGGCGACACCGCGTCCAGGCCGTGGGCGCGCATCAACGCCACCGCGGCGGCCACGGCGTGCGGCGCGAGCTCCACGTCGGCGTCGACGAACACCAGCACCCGACCGCGGGCGTGCCGGGCCAGCAGGTCGCAGGCGTACGGCTTGCCCGGCAGGCCAGCGGGCGGTCCCGGAGAGCCGATCAGGCGCACCCGCGGGTCCCCGGCGGCGATCTCGGCGACGAGCGCGGCGGTGCCGTCGGTGGAGCCGTCGTCGCACACCACGATCTCCAGGTCGGCCACGCCGCGCTGGGCCAGCAGCGACCGCAGGCACGGCCCTACCCGGTGGACCTCGTCGCGCACCGGGAGCAAGAGCGACACCGACTCCGGGCACTCGCCCGGGTTCGCCGAGGGCCTGCGCAGCAACCGCGCGTTGATCAGCGCGTGCACCGACGACAGCGTCGCCGCGACCGCCGCCGCGCGCACCACCGCCCCGCTCACCGGTGCGCCCGCCACAGCGCGACCGCGAACGGGACCGCCACCGCGCCCATGAGCAGCCCGCCGACCAGCGACACCGCGGGCCGGTCGAAGAACGCCGCGTGCGCCCACACCGATGACCCGTAGGTCCACAGGTACAGCACCGGCGCCGGGCCACGCCGCAGCTCGACATCCGATCGGGTGAACACCACAAGGCCCGCGCTGATCAGGGCGGCCACGAGCAGCCACCCGGCGAAGTTCGTCACCGGCACCCCCGCGACCCCGGGCAGCGCGGGCGTGGGGTCGGCCCAGACCCAGTGGCCCGCGTCGACCATCTGCGGATCGAGGAACACGTCCCAGGACGCCAGCGCCCATGCCGCCACGGGCACCGCCAGCCAGCCGCGGCCCAACACCCGCCCGACCAGCGCCGCGGGCCACGCCATCATGATCCACGCCAGCGGCACGAGCACCGGCACGCCGACGAGCGCCGGGCCCAGCGAGCCGGTGTAGGCGTAGTCGCCGAACGGGAAACCCGTGTGCACCCCGACCGCCTCAGCGGCCAGCCCGCCGCCACCGGCGACCGCGACCAGCGCGACGGCGGCCCGTGGCCCGCAGCGGGCCGCGGCGTCGAGCACCGACGCCGACGCGAAGGCGACCACCGCCAGCACGGTCATGGTGGTGCGGTCCGCGGGCTCGGTCATCGAGTACACGATCTGCGCCACCATGGCCGTCGCGCCCAGCGCCCACGCCGCGACCGCCGCCGTCCGGACGCCGGGGACGGCGCGCACGGACATGCGGCTGAGCATGGGTGAACCCTAAGCGCGGCAGGCGCGGTCGGCCCGATGACCGGTCCCGGAGGCGCCCGAGGCCCCGATCCGGGGCCCCGGGCTTTCCAGCGCCCGTGACGGCGACCCCGGTCCGCGGACCGGTCGGCGCCGCGTCGGGCAGTCCGGTGCTCCCACCGGCTACCCGTTCGCCGTCGCGGGAACCGCGGGCCGCCTGCCGGGGCGGCGCCGGAGCAGGGCCCAGCGGCCCCGGTTCGGCACCGTCCACAGGTCGTGGCCGTGCAGGTCCCAGCGGGCGAGCAGGGTGTTCGCGGCGAGGAAACCGCTGGTCGCGGCGCGTTCCATCAGCGCGACCGGCAGGTCGACGCGCACCAGGTCGCCCGCGACGACCAGGGTCGGGTCCGGTGTGGAGACCGTCGGGCGCTCAGCGAAGGTGCCGGGCGCGAACAGCGGGCAGTCCGCTTCCATGACGTGCTGCTGGTGCAGCACCTGCGCGGCGCGCAGCTCCGGGTAGACCGTGTGCAGCTCTTTAATCAGCGCCTGGGCGCAGTGGTCGGGGTCGGTGTGCCCGGGCAGGGCGTAGGCGTGCAGTTCGACGACCGACCCGCCGGTGCGGGCGCGCCAGCGGCCTGCCTCGCCCTCGAACAGGTCGACCAGGCTGATGTTGTCGAGCAGCCGGTATCCGCTGGTGCCCAGGAACGCCGGGCGGTCCGGCCGCGCCGGGCGGTCCAGCCACAGCCTGGTCACCAGGAACGGCGGCGCGCACGCCAGTCCCGCGACGCGTCGCCGCCATCGCGGGTCCCCGAGCTCGGGGGACGCGGCGACCAAGGCCCGCAGGCCGCTGACATCGGTGGCGAGCACGACGCCGTCCGCGCTGTGCTCGGCCCCCGCACGCACCCGGTACCCCGCGTCGGTGCGCCCGATCCGCTCGACCGCGGTTCCGGTGTGGACCTCCGCGCCGAGGGAGAGCAGGTAGGCGTGCAACGGGTTCCACAGGGTGTGCGGGTAGGGGTCGTCGGGCACGTCGAAGAGCAGGCCCTCGCTGGAGCCGAGGAAGTAGATGTGGAACATCGTCGCCAGCTCCGCGGCCGACAGCGCGCCGGGGTGGGCGAAGAAGCTGCGGGAGAACACCTCGAACGCCAGGTGCCGCGCGGAGGCCGGGAAACGCAGCTCGCGCAGGAAGGTGTCGGCGTCGACCGAGTCGAGTTCGTGGTAGACGCGGGGGAGGTTGACGTCGAACAACGCGCTGGCCGCGCGCGTGTTCATGCCCATGAGGTCGCGTGCGGAGAACGTGGAGCTGCGCGCCATGAACCCGGCCGCGTTCCACGGTGGTGTGCGGGGCAGTCCCACGAAAGTGTCCTGCGCGCCGTCGATATGACGCAGCGGGTAGTCGCCGATCGGGGCGAGCATGGACAGGTCGGGGTCGACGCGGCGCAGCAGGCCGCGCAGGTTGTAGTACTGGCGGAAGAACGCGTGGAAGCCGCGGGTCATGGTCGCGCCGTGGCCGGTCGTCCAGCCGCGCAGCCGCCCGCCCAACTCGGCGTGGCGCTCGAACAGCCGGACCCGCACGCCGCGTTCGGCCAGCGCGACGGCGGCCGTCACCCCGGCGATGCCGCCGCCGACCACCGCCACCCGTGGCGCGTCGCCGTCCGCCCGGTCACCGCCCGGGTGGGCCGGGTGCAGCACCGCGCGGCGGTCCCGCCCCGGGCGTGGCGACGAGCCGCCGTCGAGCAACCAGGGCGATGCGACACGGGCCATGCCCTGATGCTGACACCGGTGGTGCGCGGCGGCGATTCGACGGAGACGGCGGGTTATCCGTCGGCGGTAGGCGGAAGCCGCGTGCCGCAGGTCACTTGAGCGGGTCGTGGCCCCAGTTCATCAGCGAGTAACGCCATCGGGTGTCGCTGATGTCGCCGTCCGGACGTTGGGCGAGGTGGCGGTGGATGTAGCCGACGACCGTGCGCATGTGGGCCAGGTCGGCGTCGGTGAGGTCGCCGGGCTTCTTGTCGAGCAGGGAGAGGATGCGGCGGCCGGACGCGTGGCCGGTAGACTCGCCGCCGTCGTCCTTCTGCCCCACCGCCTTGGAGTCCTCGGTGTCCAACCAGTGGCGCAGTTGCGTGGCGGTCATGTTCACCGCCTCGGCGAACTCCTTGCGCGTCGTGGTGGCGTCGTCGGTCATCCCGGCCTCCCGGTGCGTTGAGGGTGTCGGATCAGGCGAGGGAGACGTCCCAGCCGCCCGCCAGGGGACAGTGGCCCACGGCCTGGTCCACCAGCTGCTGCTGCACGTCAGTGTCCACTTTAGGCAGTGTGACGACCAGGCGGGCCTGCAGGTCGTACGCCTGCGCGCCGGACTCGCCGAGGGTGACCTCGGCCCGGACGCTGCTGCCCGAGGTGTCATGGCCGCCCGATGAGGCGACGATGACCAGGCTCTGGTGCAGGCAGGTGGTGAGGGCGGCGGCGTAGAGCCGCTCGGGGTCCCAGCCGCCGCCGCTGCCCCCGAGCTCGGCGGGTTGGACGATCGCCAACGAGTCGGGCTCGGCGCCCTCGACCTCGACGCGGCCGCCGTCCCGGGAGACGGCCGCGGTGCTGTACAGCCTGGTTGCGTTCATCCTCGTCCACTCCTGTCGCCGCGTCGCAGGCGTGGTACCCGCTACCGACCTGATGCACTCGACCACCTGTGTGCGGCTTGCGACGGTGCCCGCCTGCGCGTCCACCGCACGGTTCCGCGGCCGGTTTCGGTCGCAGTCGGGCGGTGAGCGCATCAACACCGGCCCGGGTGGGTAGACCCGACCGGGACGGCGGGTCGGAGGCAGGCGATGGGGTATCCAAGCGCGACGAGGCGTCCGCCCGCGACCGCTCGCGCGGCGGGCGCGGCGGCCCGGTGGGCCGATCAGCGGTATCGGATGGCGGGCGGGCTGCGTCACCAGTTCAACAAGGTGTTCCCGACCCACTGGTCGTTCCTGCTGGGCGAGATCGCCCTGTACTCGTTCATCGTGCTGCTGCTCAGCGGCACCTATCTGGCGCTGTTCTTCGACCCTTCGATGCAGGAGGTCGTCTACGACGGGTCGTATGTGAATCTGCGCGGCGTCGAGATGTCCCGGGCGTACGAGAGCACGCTGGAGATCTCCTTCGACATCCGCGGCGGCCTGCTCGCCCGGCAGGTGCACCACTGGGCGGCGCTGCTGTTCGTCGCCGCGATGATCGTTCACATGATCCGGATCTTCTTCACCGGGGCGTTCCGCCGTCCTCGGGAGCTGAACTGGGTCATCGGGGTGCTGCTGCTGGTCCTGGGCATGTTCGAGGGGTTCTTCGGCTACTCGCTGCCCGACGACCTGCTCTCCGGCACCGGTATCCGGGCGACGCTGTCGGGCATCGTGCTCAGCCTTCCGGTGATCGGAACGTGGACGCACTGGGCGCTGTTCGGCTCGGAGTTCCCGGGCGATGAGATCATCCCCCGGCTCTACACCCTGCACATCTTCCTCATCCCGGGCATCATGCTCGCGCTCATCGGCGTGCACCTGGCGCTGGTGTGGTACCAGAAGCACACCCAGTTCCCCGGCGTGCGGCGCACCGAGCGCAACGTCGTCGGGGTGCGGATCATGCCGGTGTTCGCGCTCAAGGCGGGCGCGTTCTTCGCCGTGGTCGCGGGCGTGACGACGGCGATGTCCGGGCTGTTCCAGATCAACCCGATCTGGAACCTCGGCCCGTACAACCCCGCCCAGGTCTCGGCGCAGTCGGTGCCGGACTTCTACATGATGTGGGCCGACGGGCTCCTGCGCATCTGGCCGCCGTGGGAGATGTACCTCGGGGACTACACCGTCCCGGCGGTGTTCTTCGCGGGCGTCGGGGGACTGACGTTCTTCATCGGGCTCCTCTTGTGCTACCCGTGGATCGAACGCCGCCTGTCCGGCGACACCGCCCACCACAACCTCATCCAGCGGCCCCGGGACGCGCCCGTGCGCACCGGGCTCGGCGCGATGGCGCTGTCCGCCTACATGATCATGACGCTGAGCAGCGTCAACGACACCATCGCGCTCACCTTCGACGTCTCGCTCAACGCCACCATCTGGGCGGGACGCATCGGCCTGCTCGTGGTTCCGCCCATCGCCTACTACGTCGCCTACCGCGTCTGCCTGGGCCTGCAGCGCTCGGACCGGGAGGTGCTCGCCCACGGGGTCGAGACCGGGATCATCCGCCGCCTCCCCGAGGGCGGCTACATCGAGATCCACCAGCCCCTGGACGGAAAGGCGCTCGAGTACCAGGCCGCGCCGGTGCCCAAGAAGATGAACAAGCTGGGCGCGGCGGGCCGCCCGCTGCCCGGCAGCATGCTCACCCCGGACCCGCCGGAGGAGACCGTGGCGTTGGAACGCGCCCGCGAGCACGGCAGCACCGGCCACCCCATCGACCCGTCCCGCACCATCGGCGGCTGACCACTCCGCGGTGGAGAAAGGCGGCATCCTCGTGCACGCAGTGCGGTCCCGCGCACTCAGACAGGACCCGGCGGCCGCGTGGTGGCGCGCGCGGACCCGCACGGCCGTCTCCGACCATCTGGTCGCCTTCGTGCGGGACCGGTGCGCCGAGGAACTCGGCGGCACCGAGGACACCGCCGAGCTGGCTGAGGTGCTCATCGACTTCGCCTCGGGCGGCAAGCTCCTGCGGTCGGCGTTCCTGATGGCCGGGTGGGCCTGCGGCGCGGCCGAGTCCCCGGCCGCGGTGCGGGCGGCGGCGAGCATGGAACTGCTGCACTGCTTCGCCCTGCTGCAGGACGACGTCATGGACGAGTCGACGACCCGGCGCGGGCGGGAGACGGCGCACCTGCGCTTCGCCCGCTGGCACCGCGCCGCCGGGCTGACCGGGTCCGCGCGGCGGTTCGGGGAGTCGGCCGCGGTGCTCGCCGGGGACCTGTGCCTGGTCTGGGCCGACCGGATGCTGCGGGAGAGCGGACTGGACGCCGAGTCCCTGGCCCGCGCGCGGCCGCGCTACGACTCGCTGCGCGCCGAGCTGGCCGTCGGGCAGTTCCGCGACCTGGTCAACGACGCCCGCCGCGAACCCCGCCTCGCCGACGTGCTCGCCGTCGCCCGGGCCAAGTCCGGCGACTACACGGTGCGCCGCCCGCTGGAGCTGGGCGCCGAGCTCGCCGGCTGCCCGACGGCGACGGTGGCCGCGCTCGGCCGGTACGGCACGGCGGTGGGCGAGGCGTTCCAGCTCCGCGACGACCTGCTCGGCCTGTTCGGCGTGGCCGAGGAGACCGGCAAGCCGGTGGGGGAGGACCTGCGCGCGGGCAAGGCCACCAGCGTCCTGGTGATCGCCCGGGACCGAGCCCGCCCCGCGCAACGCCGCGCCCTGCGCGCCCTGGCCCGCCAGCCGGTGCTCAGCGACGCCGACGTGGCCCGCTACCTCGATGTGATCACCGAGACCGGGGCTCCCGAGCACACCCGTCAGCTCATCGACCTGCGCATCGCCCAGGCGAGCGCGGAGTTGGCTGTCCTGCCCGCGACGGTCCGAGGGCGGTTGTCCTGGCTGGCCCGCTCCTGCGTCGACCGCGACCGCTGATGCGGACCGTCACCGGGCGCACCGACAGGGTGGTCGTCGTGGGCGCGGGGCTGTCCGGGCTCGCGGCCGCCCTGCAGCTGGCAGGTCGCGGCCGGGAGGTCACCGTCCTCGAGCGCGCCGGTGTCCCGGGCGGGCGCGCCGGTCGACTCGACGCGGCGGGCTACCGCCTGGACACCGGGCCCACTGTGCTCACCATGCCCGACATCGTCGAGCAGACCCTTTCCGCCGTCGGCGACAGCCTGTCCTCCCGGCTGGACCTGGTGCCGCTGCACCCGGCGTACGAGGCCCGCTTCGCCGACGGCAGCAGCCTGCCGGTGCACACCGACGCCGAGGCGATGACCGAGCAGGTGCGCGCCTTCGCCGGGCCTGCCGACGCGCGCGGCTACACCAGGCTGCGCGCCTGGCTCACCGAGCTGTACCGGGTCGAGCACGACCGCTTCATCGCCGCCAACCACGACTCGCCGCTGTCGCTGCTCGGCGTCGACCTCGCCCGGCTCGCCGCCCTCGGCGGGTTCGGCCGCCTCGACGCCCGCGTCGGCCGCTTCCTGCGCGACGAGCGGCTGCGCCGGGTCTTCACCTTCCAGTCCCTCTACGCCGGGCAGTCCCCGCGGCGGGCACTGGCCCTCTACGCCGTCATCGCCTACATGGACACCGTCGCCGGGGTGCGCTTCCCCCGTGGCGATGTCCGCGCCCTGCCCGACGCGCTGGCCGCGGCCGCCGCGGACGCGGGCGTCAAGATCCGCTACCACGCCACCGTCGACGCCGTCGAGAAGACCGGCAGGCGGGTCACCGCCGTCCGCACCACCGACGGCGCCTCCTACCCCTGCGACGCGGTCGTGCTCACCACCGAACCGCACACCGCCTACCAACTGCTCGGCGCCACTCCCCGCCGCCCGCTGCCGTTGCGCGCGGCACCGTCGGCGGTGGTGCTGCACGTGGGCGCGAACCGGACCTGGGACACCGCGCACCACACCATCAGCTTCGGGCACGCCTGGCGCGCCACCGTCGACGAGATCATCGACCGGGGTGCGCTCATGAGCGACCCCTCCCTGCTCATCACCCGGCCGACCGCCACCGACCCCGCTCTGGCCCCGACGGGCGGCGACGCGCTCTACCTGCTGGCCCCCGCGCCCAACCTGCGCGCCGGGCCCATCGACTGGGCGCGCCGCGGCGCGGACTACGCGGCGGAGGTCATGGCCACCGCCGAGCAGCGCCTGCTGCCCGGCCTGCCCGCCCACGCGCGCGTCCTGCGGGTGGTCACGCCTGCCGACTGGGCCGCTGAGGGCCATGTCGACGGCACGCCGTTCAGCTACGCCCACACCCTCGCCCAGACCGGGCCGTTCCGCCCGGGCAACTTCCCCCGCCGAACCGACAACGCCGTCCTGGCAGGCTCCGGCACCGTGCCCGGCGTCGGCGTCCCCACCGCCCTGGTCTCCGGCCGCCTGGCCGCCGACCGCATCACCGGCATCCCCGGGAGGATCCCGTGACCCGACGCGAACTCGACGCCGCAGGCATCACCGACCCCAGGCTGCGCCGCGCGTACACCGCCTGCCGGGCGCTCAACGCCCGCCACGGCCGCACCTACTTCCTCGCCACCCGCCTGCTCACCCCCGCCCAGCGCCCCGCCGTGCACGCCCTCTACACCTTCGCCCGCTACGTCGACAACCTCGTCGACGAACCCGGCGACGCCACGCCCGACGACGTCGCCGCCCACATCGACACCACCGAGCACGCCCTGCGCCTGGGCCTCTCCGAAGGCGTCAGCGGCCACCCCGTCATCGCCGCCCTCGTCGACACGATCCACCGCCACGCGATCGACCCCGGCCTGTTCGCGGCCTTCCTGCGCTCCATGCGCATGGACCTCGCCCTGCGCGACTACCCCGACCGCGCCGCGCTCGCCACCTACATCCACGGCTCCGCCGAGGTCATCGGCCTGCAGATGCTGCCCGTCCTCGGCACCGTCGCCGATCCGGGTGACGCCGCGTCGGCGGCCGCCGCCCTCGGCGCGGCCTTCCAACTCACCAACTTCATCCGCGACGTCGCCGAGGACCTCGACCGCGGTCGCGTGTACCTGCCCGCCGACGAACTCGCCGCCTTCGCCGTCGACCGGGACCGCCTGACCTGGTGCCGCCGCGCCGGGCGCGCCGACCGCCCCGTGCGCCGCGCCGTCGCCGACCAGATCGCCCGCACCCGCGCCGTCTACGCCCAGGCCCGCCCCGGCGTCGCGATGCTCGCACCGCTGTCGCGGCCCTGCGTCGAGACCGCGCTGATCCTCTACTCGGAGATCCTCGACCGGGTCGCCGCGATGGGCCACGACGTCTTCGCCGCGCGCGCCGCCGTTCTCACCCGCCGCCGCGCCGCGGTCGCCGCCGGTGCCCTGGTCCGCGTCGCCCGGCTGCGGGCGGCGGGGTTCACCAGGCGGAGGGCTTCGCGCCGGTCGGATGACACCCGTGTCCCGATCGGGCTGCCGCGCAGGGCCGATGTGGAACGAGCGGACGCCCCCTAGCCTTCAGCGCTTCTCGGGCGGGTGCTGTCGAAGCATGCGCTGTGAGGCGGCGTGGTATCCGGTCCGCTCTACGAGCGGTGAGGAGCGTGCCATGGCCGAGGACAAGTTCCGCAAGGGCGACAAGGTGGAGTGGAGCAGCCACGGGGGCAAGGCGGTCGGCGAGGTCGAGGAGGAGATCACCGAGGACACCGAGGCCGCGGGCCGAACCGTCCGCGCGTCCAAGGAGGACCCGCAGTACCGGGTCCGCAGCGACAAGAGCGGGAAGGACGCGGTGCACAAACCTGGAGCGCTGCGTCGCGCCGAGGATTGAGCGCGGGCACCCCTCGGTACCGCCCCGCCGGACACTCAAGGCTGCCGACCTCTGCGGTTATCCCGCTGGGGCGCCGTCCGATCCCGGGTCGATGACGATTCGGGCATTTCTCGTGAGCACCGTGCTCGCGGTCAGCCCGAACATGTCGTGGAAGGAGTCGCTGAAGTGGCTCGGCGAGGCGAACCCGGCCTCCGCCGACGCCCTGGTGAGGTCCGCGCCGCGCGCCGCGGCCGCCGCGACGCGCAGCATCCGCGCCCACAGCCGGTAACGGCGGAAGCTGGTGCCGGTCTGCACCGAGAACAGGTGCAGGAACCGCGACGTCGACAGCCCGACCTCACCGGCGACCCGCGGCGCGCTCAGGCACGGATGCGAGCGGAGCAGGCCCAGCGCGGTCCGGACGCGCTCGTCAGTGAGGTCCGGGTCCAGATAGAGGAACAGCATCTGGCCCTCGGACACGACCTGGTGCCGCGTTCTGGCCGGAATGAGCGCGCTGCGGACCGTCCGTTCATCGTCACCGACACGCAGCAGGAACGGCGCGTCGACGCCGACGGCGAAGCAGTGCACGGAGCCGAGATGCGGGTCGAGGTCGAGCGACGGCCCCAGGTAGGCGGCGTGACCGGACCCGATCCAGATCGTGGCCCCGTCGCTCGGGCAGCACGTTTCCGGAAGCGGGGCATCGTCCACGCCCCCGATGATTCCACGCGTGCGGATCAGACGAATCGGCCAGACGTCGCTCGCGGCGATGGGCCTGATCAAGGTGTCAGGGGCGGGAGCGGAGCTGGCGCGCCGGTCCGGGGAGGGAGCGTGACGACAGCGGTCATCGTCCTCACCGCGGTGTTCTTCCTCGGCATGGGCCTCTACGCCCTCGCCGTTCCAGCGGCCCTCGTCAAGCCCTTCGGCATCACCGTCGACACCCCGGAGAGCCGATCGGAGATCCGAGCCGTCTACGGCGGTTTCGGCCTGGCGATCGCCACCGTCCTCATCACCGCCCTGTTCCTCCACGACCTGCGCACCGGCGTGGTCGTCACGGTCGCGGCCGCCCTCGCAGGAATGGCCCTGGGCAGACTCGTCTCCCGGCTCACCGACACCCCCACACGGTTCTACCCGGTCTGGTTCTACTTCGGAGTCGAGGCGATCACAGCCGCGCTGCTGTTCGCCGTGGCATGACGTGCGACCGGCCCTCGCCGCAACGCTGGTGAGGTCGTGGATCACAGACGCTCCGCTTCTGCTTGCTCGTTGACGCGGACAGTTAGGCGTAGCCGTACCCTCGGATAGACGCCGAGCACCGTACGATCGGCGACCGCGCGTGGACAGCCCACGTCACCGGGGGGTGGCGGTGACGTGGGCCGGACCGTGTACGGCTCTCAGATAACCCGGACGACCTCGCGGTTCTCGATGTTCACCTCGGCGATCGTGAGGTCCTTGTTCAGTACCCATGCGATCTTGGAGTCGGTCCTGAACGTGATCGCCTGGCGCGGCTCGTCGAGTCCGATGACGGTGCCCAGCACCGTACGGTCGACAGGGTTGATGACAGTCAGCGTGTTGTCGGCGCTGTTGCCGGAGAGCAGAACCGTCCCGTCCGGGGACAGGGCGGCTCCGTAGGGCTTCGCGCCGACCGGAACCGTGTGCTCTGGGACGCCGGTCGCGGTGTTGATGACGACGATGGTGTTGGTGCTGCTGCTGGCGGCGTACACCCACTTGCCGTCGTTGCTGACGGACAGGCCGCGCACGTCGTCGACCTGGACCTTGTGCCGCAGTGCGAAATCGCCGGGGTCCAGGATGCTGATCGAGTCGTCCCGGAAGTCGGTGACGAACAGTTGGTCGCCGGTCCGGGAGAGCTTGATTCCCTGGCGAGGCTCCAGGAATCCGGTGTGGACGATCTCAGGCCTCCTCTCGTGCAGGTCGATCCTGGTGACGGTGCCCGACGCGTGGTTGTTGGCGTACAGCGTCTTGCCGTCACCGGTCTGCGCGGTGCCGAAGACGCCCACGCCGAGCGGCAGCCGCTCCACGACCGTGTAGGTCAGCAGCGAGATGCGGTCCAGCACTCCGAGCGTGCTGTCGGACACGGTGAAGCTCAAGCCGTCCGGCGCGAAGAGGATGTTGCGCGGAGTGGCGTACCCCGGGATCTCCCGCCTGTCGCCGCTGGCCAGGTTGACCACGACCAGCTTGCGGGCGTCGGACCGCGTCACCACGGCGATGGTCTGGGCGGGGTTGATCGCCATGGAGTTGTTGGTGATGTCGCCGAAGGGCCGGGCGTCGCTGTAGGCGCCGAACCCGAACGGCACCGACTGCGCGCCGACGACCGCCGCAGGCGGCGTGTCGGCGGAAGCCATGGTGCCCATCAGGGAAAGCGCGGCCACGGCGGCTGCGGCCGTCATCAGGCCGCGCTTGACTCTGGTGTGTTTCATCTCGTTTGTCTCCAATGCAACAGATGCCCCCATGGCGAGAAACACTAGGGATCGAGCCGAGAGCCTTCGACCCAGAAGGCGCCCAACAGCGTGGTGGTGCAGGCGCTACTGTGCGCGCCGCGGGAAGTCGATCATCGCGGGTAGGGTGGTCGTATGGCGCAAGTCGTGCCTCGACCGCGGACCGGGGCGGGTCTCGTCCGCGCCGTCCCCGACGCGTTGGAACGGCTCGCGGACGGTTTGGCCACGGCCGTGCTGGCGGTGGTCGGGATGGCGGTGCTGTGCCTCACCGCCGTGCTGTGCCTCGTCGGCGTCGGGTTGCCGCTGGTGCCCGTAGCGCTCCGCCTGGTGCACGTCGTCGCGGACCGGGAACGAGCGCGGCTGAGCCGATCAGGCCCACCCGTGCTCAGCCCCGGACCCGCGCCAAGCCGCCTCGCCGACGCGGTGCGGAGTCGCGCGACACGCCGCGAGCTGGCCTGGCTGGCAGTCCACGCCGTCGGCGGGCTGCTGCTGGGCGCCTCCGGACTGACGATCGTGCTGAACATCGTGCGAGACGGGACTTTCCCGCTGTGGTGGCGTCTTCTGCCGCCGGATGCCGCCACGCCGTCGCTGGGCCTGTGGGTCGTCCACGACATGGCGGACGCGCTCGTCGTCGGGTTGCTGGGATTCGGGTGGATGGCCATGGCGCTGTTCCTGCTGCCGGTGTTGTCCAGGCTGCAGGGCATGCCTGGGCGCAAGTTGCTCGACGTGGGTACCGCCGCCGATCCGGCGCTGCGGATCGCCCACCTGACCGCCACCAGGGCCGCCGCGCTCGACGCGCACACCGCCGAGCTGCGCCGAATCGAACGGGCGCTGCACGACGGCACGCAGAACAGGGTCGTGGCGGCCATCGTGCTCCTGGGAGCGGCGCGCCGCGCACTGGCCCGCGGCGCCGAGGACACGGACGTGATCCTCGGCCGCGCGCAGGAGACCGCGGAGGAGGCGCTGGCCGAGTTGCGGGCCGTCGTCCGCGGCGTCTTCCCGCCCGTGCTGGCCGACCGGGGCCTGACCGACGCGCTCGCCGAACTGGTCGCGGATTGCCCGGTGCCGTGTGTGCTCGACGTCGATGTGGGCAGATGCGCGGCGTCGGTGGAGGCGACGATCTACTTCGCGATCGCCGAGGCGCTGACCAACATCACCAAGCACAGCGGCGCGCGCAGCGCGTACGTGACGATCCGCGGCGAAGGAGGCCGGGTGCGGGTGGAGGTGTTCGACGACGGGTGCGGCGGCGCGAACGTCGACCGCGGCTCCGGCCTCATCGGCATCCGACGGCGGATCGAGGCGCACGACGGCACCTTCACCCTGGCCAGCCCGCCGGGTGGGCCGACAGTGTTGGCCATGGGCCTGCCATGCGGCTTGTGATCGCCGACGACGACCCGCTTCTGCGGGAAGGGGTCGCCATGCTGCTGCAGGCCGAAGGGCTCGACGTGGTGGCGACCGCGGCCGACCCGCAGGAGTTCCTCGCCGCGGTGGACGCGCTCCGGCCCGACACGGCGATCGTCGACGTGCGGATGCCGCCGACGCACACCGATGAGGGCATCGGCGCCGCGGTGGCGGCCCGGCGGCGCAATCCGGATCTCGCGGTGCTCGTCCTCTCCGCCTACGTCGAACGGGCCTTCGCCGTCGAACTGATGGCGTCCGGCGCCGCCGGGCTCGGGTACCTGCTCAAGGAACGGGTAGGCCGGGTCGCGGAGTTCCTCGACGCGCTGCGGCGGGTGGCGGCGGGCGGCACCGCCATCGACCCCGAGGTCGTCGCCCAGCTGTTGACCCGAACCCCCGCACGCGCCCAACTCGATCGCCTCAGCCCCCGCGAGCGCGACGTGCTCGCGCTGATGGCCGAGGGTCTGGGCAACAAGGCCATCGGCGAACAACTGGTCGTCAGCGACGGCACCGTGCATAAGCACATCCGCAGTATCTTCGCCAAACTCGACCTCCCACCGGACGACCGGGCGGACCGCAGGGTCACCGCAGTGCTTCGCTACCTCAGACTCCGGGACAGCTGAAAGGGCGGGATGGGAGACACGGATAGCGTATCCGCGCGGATGTGCCTGAAGCCGAGCGAAGGCGACACGACCCGGCCCGGTCCTGCGCGATCACGACCCACACGCTCGGACTCCGGTTGGCCGACCAGGACGAACTCGGTCTCGGCATCGGGGATCCGCGCCTCTGGCACCTGTGACTACCGTGGGATCGCTGCCGGATGGGACGTCTACGCTACCGCCCGCACGTCACGACCCTACGTGCACGAGCCGCCGACTGGACGTGCCCTGGTCCTCCGACGGCATCAGGGCCTGGCTGTCAGCGCTAACTGCTGTCGATCGCGTTGTGGTCTTTTAACCGTCACCTGCGAGAAAGAGGAACTCAACCAAGGCGTGCATCGGGACGCCTTCACTCCGCCACCTCGCCCATACGACTGACCCATACTATGTGCGGCATGGAACTGGAGTTCCGGCATCTGCGGGCCCTGATCGCGGTGGCGGACGAAGGCAGCATCACCCGGGCGGCCGCCGTGCTCGGGTTGTCGCAGCCTGCCCTGACCGCGCAGATCCAGCGCATCGAACGGGCGCTGGGGGCGCCGGTGTTCGAACGGGGGTACTCGGGTGTCGTGCCGACCGGGTTCGGGCGGACCGTGTTGACCAGGGCCCGGACTGTGGTCAACGAGATGGCGGGCTTGCAGGGCGTCGTCCCGCCCGGGTCCGTCGCGACCGGTGGGGTTGAGCTGCAGCTGGGTTGCTACCCGGGCGCCTTGGCCTCCGCTGTGGTCCCGCCGCTGGTGGCCGCGTACGAGGAGCCGTTGCGCATACACATGCATTGCGACCCGAGTGCCGCGGACCTGTTGGCCAGGGTGCGGACGGGGCGGCTGGACGCCGCGGTGGTGGTGGAGGTCATCGGGTTCGAGACCGGCCCCCAGGACGGGCTGCTGCGCGAGGTCGTCGTGCCCGTCGAGCCCATGTTCGTCGCGTTGTCGGAGAACCACCCGCAGGCGTCCCAGGACGAGGTCGACCTCATCGAGCTGGCGGACGAGAACTGGATAGTCGACCCTCAGGTCGACGCGGGTGTCACCGCCGCGCTGCGCTGGGCGTGCGGCGAAGCGGGGTTCGAGCCGCGGATCACCCACGAGATCAGCGACGCCAGCGCCGCACGGGAGTTCATCGTCAGCGGCCAGTGTGTCAGCATGGCCCAGGCGACCTCGGCGGAGGGGCGCGGCCTGGTCGTGCGACCGATGCGCGGTGACCCGATCATCCGCCGGATCGACCTGGCAACGCGGCGTCCCTGTCCTGTCGAACCCGCGTCGCTGCGCAGGATCGTCGCCGAGGCGTACCTGGGCCTTACCGGCCGCAACCCGAGCTATGCCCGCTGGTGGGCGGAGAATGCGGTCATGACCAACTAGCGAGCAACAGCACGATCTCCCGCGCGGTCATCGTGCTCAAGGTCAGCGTCCGGTCACCTGCCCGATGTCTACCGTGGTCGCGAGCGGGAGTCGGGCCAGGCGGGCTGCAGGCCCTGTTCATCGGCGTCACGGGCGCTCCGATCCATCGACGTGGAACCGGGCCGGCTGCATCCCACTGGCACGAGTTCCCGTTCCAGATGGCGTCGGCGGGCAATTCCCGCAGCCCGCAGACCTCGGAGGTGAACCGCATGCGCACGCGCTCGGGTCGGGTCGGGCGTGGTCCATCCGCCGTCGCAGGCTGCCGCCTTGTTTAGGTTCCTGCCCGCCTCGTCGACAGTGTGCCTGTGTGGTCTGCCGGGCGACCTCCGTGTCAAACTTGCTAAGGTTAGCAACTGGTGAATCATCGAATCGGTGTCTCTGCCGTCCTGGCGACCGTGAAACCGCGAGAATCGATGGCATGACGACGGGTGGCGAGTGGACGGGAGGGGGTCGATGAGCAGGCCCTTGTACCAGCTCAAGGCGGAGTTCTTCAAGACCTTGGGGCATCCGGCGCGCATCCGGGTGTTGGAATTGTTGAGTCAGCGGGAGCACGCGGTGGCGGAGATGCTGCCGGAAGTGGGGATCGAGGCGGCCAACCTGTCGCAGCAGTTGGCGGTGTTGCGGCGCGCGGGTCTGGTGGCCACGCGCAAAGAGGGGTCCACCGTCTACTACTCGTTGACCAGTCCCTATGTGGCGGAACTGCTGGCGGTGGCCCGTCGCATCCTGACGGGCGTGCTGTCGGGGCAGGTGGAACTGCTGGACGACCTGCGCGCTCCGACCGCTTCGGCGGGCGGATCAGCTCGCGGTCGTCGGGTGTCCCGGTCCGTCGCCAGGGGACGATGACATAGCAGCGGGCAGGACGTGGGCCACGTCGCGCGCCACGCAGTTGCAAATTTTCGCAAGTGTGCAGATAATGGATTTCTGATGGTCGGGGCTCCGCGCTCGATGGGAATGAGGGGCGATGAGCGAGTTCGCGACGGTCCTGCGCGACCAGGTCGACGAACGGTTGAAGACGCTGGTCGTGGCCCGCCGCGCCGGTCTCGACCACGAGACCCACCTGCACGGCGCGCGCATCCGGGACCTGCTGGACCTGGCCGCGCGGCACGGGGTCGACACCGGTGACTGGATCGACCCGGCGGTGCTGGACCTCGCATCGCCCGACGAGTCGATCAGCTGACGCGGCTCGGCGTGGTGTCCGAACAGGGACGGGATGACCGCCGCGTGCTGGTCGCGACGGTGGTGGCCGGGGATGAGGCCGACGACGCCCTCCCGGCGGTCCGGTGCGCGGCCGTGATCGAGCGGCTCGGCGGCCTGGCTGCCCGCGTTGTGGACCTCGACCTTCGCAGCCCGTTCCGCGGTGACCCCGCACCCTGGGCCCGCTTGGCGGAGTCCGACGCGGTCTTCCTGCCCGGCGGGCGGCCCGGGGACGCCGAGCGGATTCGGGACCTGCTGGGCGTGCCCGTCCTCAGTTGGCGCGACACCGCCGCCACCGTCCTCGTCGCCCAGGTCCTCACCACCCTGACGCGGCTCGGCCACCCACCTCGGGTCGCCCGCGTGGTGATCGCGGGCGCCGAGACGATGCCTGTCGTCGAGCCGCTGCTGCTCGCCGCCGGAGTCCGTGACCTCACGGTGTGGAACTCCGCTGACGCCGCGGCGTTCCCCCTGCGCGACATCGCCGCGGACGCGCACATCGTGCTCGACCTGGACGCTCTCTGGCCCTGGACGGGCCCAGCCGATCTGGACCCGGTCGTCATCACCGCGCGGGGCGATCACGACCCGCTGATCACGTTGCCCGGCCTGCTCCGCGCGCTGGCGGGGACACCCGGCGCACAGCCGCACATCACCGTGTTGCACGCCTGTGTGCTCGCGTTGGTCATGGCCACCGGGGCTGATCACCACCTGCCCAGAATCCCGGCGGGTGAACTGGCCGACCGGACCGCGGACGCCGCCGCGGGGGCTCTGCGCGCGCGCTCGCGCAGATTCGACGGTTGACGACGGTCACGACCTTCTCCGTGCCGGGGGGACGGCGGGCGGCGACCTCCGCCGCCACCCGCCTGTGGCCTACCTTCCGGTCAGGGCGCGCCGCCTTCCAGGTCAGCGGCGACGCGGTGGTGGGCCTGCCAGATCTCCTGGGGCAAACCTTCGAACCGGGCCAGGTGCCTCTCGCGGAAACCGATCTCCTGACGCCAGCGCTCAAGGTCGATGGTGAGCAGTCTGTCCAGGTCAGCCTCATCGATCCGCAGACCGTCGAGGAGCAGTTCGGACCTCGCGGGCAGGACGCCGACCGGCGAGAGCACGCCGCGCACCTCACCGTCGCGCAGCCGCATCAGCCACAGCAGCGCCCGCAGGTTGTCGCGATAGCCCGGCCACAGAAAGCGCCCGTCCTCGGGGTCCCGCTGGAACCAGTTGACGTGCGCGAAGATCGGCTTCTCGGTGACCTGTCCGATGATCCGCAACCAGTGCTCGGCGTAGCGCCCCTCCGGGTAGGACATGAAGGGACGCATCGACATCGGGTCGTAGCGCAGCATGCCGTCCACGCCCTCGGCCGCGAAGGTCGCCTCGGCGCCGAGCGTCAGCCCGTCGTACACCCCTTCGGCGACGCCGGTGATGGCCCGGATCAGCGGTTCGCGGTCGCGGGTGCGGCCACCGAAGATGATCGCGTCGATGGGCACGCCCGACGGGGCGGCGTAGTCGGCGGCGAGGTTCGGGACGTTCGACAGCGTCGTGGTGAACCGGCTGTTCGGGTGTGCCCACGGATCGCCCCGCCGTTCCGGGGAGCGCTCGGCGACGGGCTCGCCCGTCCAGTCCAGCCAGCCGTCCAGGTCTGCGGGCGGCTGCTCGGTCTTGCCCTCCCACCAGACCTCGCTGGTCTTGGTGTTGTAGGCGACGTTGGTGAACAGGGTCTCCGTGCCGGGGCCGATCGCGGCCAGCGCGGTCGGATTGGTGGCGGCGTTGGTGTCCTTCGCGACGCCGAACACCCCGAACTCCGGGTTCATCCCGTACAGCCTGCCGTCGTCGCCCACCCACAACCAGGTGATGTCGTCACCGTAGAACTCCACGTGGTAACGGTCGCCCAACGCGTCCGGGGCGAGCGTCATCGCCAGGTTGGTCTTGCCGGACGCGCTGGGAAAACCGCCGCAGATGTGGTGCTTGCGCCCGGTCTCCCTGTCGGTGATGCCCAGCAGCATGAACTGCTCGGCGAGGAACGCACCCGACGCCCATCCGTCGTAGGACGCCTGGCGCAAACCGTGCGCGATCTTGCCCAGCAACGCGTTGCCACCGTAGGAAGAGCCGTAGTGCAGGATGGTCCGCTCGTCGGCCACGGTGACGAAGTGGCGCCTGTCGTGCGCGGTGCCCTGGCCCAGGTTCTCCAGATCGCCCGTGACGTGCACGGCGCGGACGAATCCGGCGGGCTCGCCGAGACCGTCGATGTGCTCGATGCCGACCCGGGCCATCCTGATCATGTGCAGGGCGACGGTGCGGTGGTCGGTGAGTTCCACGCCCGCGGCGTAACGCGCCAAGGGAGAGCCGGGCGGGGCCATCAGGTACGGCACCACGTACATCGTCTTGCCCACGGACGCGCCGCGCATCAACTCGGTGACCGTGGCAGTCATCTCCGCTGCGGGCCGCCAGTTGTTGTAGACACCCTTGTCGGCCGGGTCGCTCGTGGCGACCACGGTGCGCTCCTCGGAGCGCGCGGTGTCCTTGCGGTGGCTGCGTGCGTAGTACCCACCATCGCTGGTCGGCAGGATCTCGCCCGCGGCCAGACTCTCCCGGATCAGCCGGGCGTCGTCGGCCGCGCTGACCACCTCGATCCGATCGGGACGCGTGACATGTGCCCAATGCCGGACGTACTCGCGCACATGCGCGTTCCCCACGCCCGCCTCGTCGAGAACCGCGTCCACATCCACGGGTGCCACCCTTCATAGTTATAGAAATTCGCAATTCCGCAGGTCTTCAGCACCATACGGCGGCCCCCGGGGCTGCGGCTCGCTGCATCGGTCCAGTGCGAGGCGGTTCACACCGTCACGCGTTCGCGATCGAGTTGCCCAGCTGTGGTGGATCGCTACTCGATGACGAACCATGCAATTGCGAATATATGCAATCGCGCTGGTAGTCTCTGTGGCAGGCCCTCGGGAGCTGCCTGCGGCAGGCCCCCTCAGAAGGGCGGGTGCTGATCGCGGGGAGTGTCGTGCCAGTCTCGCTGTACCAGATCGGGTTCCTCCGCATGCCTGCGCTGTCACAGCAGCTCGCGGTCGTGCGACGAGCACTGACCGGGCAGAGCGATCTGCTCGACCGGCCGCGCTACACCGACTCGGCCGCGCGGTGAGGGCCGTCTGCTCCGCGGCGTGGTCTCGGCTGCGTCCGCTGCTGCCCGCTCGTGCGGACGCGGTCGCCGCGCGAAGGCACTTCCGCCGTGACCTGCTCGCCGGATCGACCGTGGCCATCGTGGCGCTGCCGCTAGCCTTGGGCTTCGGGGTGTCCTCGGGGCTGGGCGCCCAGGCCGGGCTGGCGACGGCCGTGGTCGCCGGTGCGCTCGCGGCCGTGTTCGGCGGGTCGAACCTGCAGGTGTCCGGTCCCACCGGCGCCATGACCGTCGTCCTCGTGCCCATCGTCGCCGCACACGGCGCCGGGGGCGTCCTGGCGGTCGGTCTGATCGCGGGAGTGGTGCTGGTCGGGCTGGCGCTCGCGCGGGCGGGCCGCGTCATGCGCTACGTGCCTGCGCCCGTCGTGGAGGGCTTCACCCTGGGCATCGCCTGCGTCATCGGTCTGCAGCAGATCCCGGCAGCACTCGGGGTCACCGCGACGCAGGGCGAGCGCGTTCTGGAGACGGGCTGGCACGCGGCGCGCGCCTTCGTCGTGTCCCCGAACTGGGCCGCGCTGGGGCTCGCGACGGGGGTCGCCGCGATCATGCTGGTCGGCGCCCGGTGGCGGCCCGTCGTCCCGTTCTCGATCGTCGCGGTGGTCGCGGCCACGGTCGCAGCCGAGGTGTTCTCCCTGGACTCGGCTACTCCCATCGGCGACCTGCCCGCCGGGCTACCCGCACCGTCCCTCGCCTTCCTCGACTTCGCCGTGTTCCCGTCGCTGCTGGTACCCGCCGCGGCCGTCGCCGTGCTCGCGGCACTGGAGTCGCTGTTGTCGGCGTCGGTGGCCGACGGGATGACCATCGGGCAACGGCACGATCCCGACCGTGAGCTGTTCGGGCAGGGCTTGGCGAACATCGCCGCGCCCCTGTTCGGCGGTGTCCCGGCCACCGGCGCGATCGCGCGCACCGCGGTCAACGTCCGCGCGGGGGCGTCCTCCCGGCTGGCCGCGCTCATCCACGCCGCCGTGCTCGCCTGCATCGTCTACGCCGCCGCCCCGCTGGTCTCCCGCATCCCCCTGGCCGCGCTCGCCGGTGTCCTCATCGCCACCGCGATCCGCATGGTGGAGGTCGGCAGCCTGCGGACGATGGCCCGCGCCACCCGCGCCGACGCCGCCGTCCTCATCCTCACCGCGCTGTCCACGGTCGCCCTCGACCTGGTCTACGCGATCGTCATCGGCCTGCTGGTCGCCGGGGCGCTCGCGCTGCGCGCGGTCGCTGGTCAGGCCCGAATCGACCAGGTCGGCATCGCGGGCGACCTGCCCGGTGCCACCAGCGATGAGGAACACGCCCTGCTCGCCGAGCACATCGTCGCCTACCGGATCGACGGGCCGCTGTTCTTCGCCGCCGCCCACCGGTTCCTGCTCGAACTGCCCGACATCGCCGACGTGTCCGCTGTCATCCTGCGCATGTCACGGGTGACCACGATCGACGCCAGCGGCGTGCTGGTCCTCAAGGACACCATCGACAGGCTGGAACGGCGGGGAATCGCCGTGTACGTCTCCGGTGTCCGCGACGGCCACCACCGGCCGCTGGAGGCACTCGGCGTCATCGGCCGCCTCGACGCCGACGGCCGCGTGTTCGCCACGACCCCCGAGGCGATCGCCGCCGCGCGCGACCGGCTCCGCCGCGCAGGCGTACTGCCGCTGCCCGCCCGCCACACCGCGGCGGCTGACTGAGCACCTGACGGCCGTCCCGACGTCCCGCGATCACCCATCCTTCCGGCCGGACGCGGTCGCCGGGTGGTGCCCCGCTGGCGGAGCAGCGGCGCGCGGCGCGGCGTGGGTCCTGGAACGCCAGACGCCGAGCGCGCCGAGGAGCAGGAGCACCGCTCCCGCGACCAGCACGCCCGCAGCGGCGCCCACGGTGCCGCCGGTCCAGTCCCACAGGGCTTGCGGTACGGCGACAGTGTTCCCGATGACGGCGCCCGCGAGCAGGATCGGATGGCGGTAGCGGGCGTAGGCGACGGAGCAGAACACCGCGACCCCCGCGGTGAGGATGTAGGCCCACGTGACCCGACCGAGGCCATCGATCGACAGTTGGGCTCCGATCAGCGCGGTGGCCACCCCGATCCCGTATCCGGTCCAGGCCGGTCGCACGAATTCCGAGACGGTGAGGGCGCCCCACAGCACCCCCAGGGCCGTCAAGGCAGCGGCGGCGGCCCGCCCATCGCCTCCGGCTTCTACCAGCACCAGGTCGACGACCAGGGCGAACGCGCTGATCCCCGCGACGCCCAGGCCGGGCAGCGATGGCAGGTACCCGTAGGTCAGGGCCGACAGGGCCAAGGCGGTCGAAGCGGCCCACGCTCCTTCGTGCGCCGTCGCGAAGGTGCCCGCGGCGAGAGCGCCGACCCCGGCGCCGAGAGCGAACAGGGCGGTCGCGGCCCGGCGGCCCGCCCGGCCACCGTGCCGAGAGCCCAGCAGACCGGCGAGGAGCAGGCCCGTGGTGGCACTGATCAACACAATGCCGCGCGCCGTGCGCGACAGATCCTCCCAGGAGGTGGCGACTGTCAGTACCGCGCCAACGAGAACCAGACCACCGCCGAGGTAAGCCAAGACCTCGCTGCGCCTGGTGGGCGCGAGGGCCTGCCCAGAAGCGGCGAGGGCGACGCGCACGGCGTCGTTCTGCCATCCGGCCAGCACACCGTCATCGACCAGCTTGCGCAGTGCCGTTTCCTGTTCCGCTGTGAGGGCCCGGTCCATGGCTTCTCCTGTCCGCTTGCGAGCACGGCCCTTCCGGGAATCGGGGGTGCTCATGTCCTGACCCCTAGCCGCGCCGGTGCAGCGCGATCTTGAGCGCGCCGCTGTCCATGGGACGGGCGAACACCTCGTAGGCATGTTCGATGTCGTCCAGGTCGAAGCGGTGGGTGGTGAACTGGGCGGCGTCGAGGCGCCCGGAGGCGACCATCGCCAGCAGCCGAGGCGTCGAGTAGGTGTCGACCAGTCCGGTGGTGATGGTGATGTTGCGGTTCCAGAGCCGTTCCAGGTGCAGCGTCGCCGGGCTGCCGTGGACGCCGACGTTGGCGAGGTGGCCGCCGGGGCGGACGAGGTCGGCGCACAGTTCGAACGCGGCGGCTACCCCGCTGCCTCGATGACGACGTCCGCGCCGAGGCCGTCGGTGCGCGCCATGACCACCGAGGTCGGATCGGTCGCGGTGTCGACGACCATGTCGGCACCGAATCGCTTGGCCGCATCGCGCCTCGGCGCGGCCGGATCGATCGCGATGATCGCGCCAGGGCTGAACAGCCGCGCCGTGGCGATGGCGGCGAGTCCGATCGGTCCGGCGCCGACGATGGCGACGGTGTCGCCGGGGGCGACGGCGCCGTTGAGGACCCCGACCTCGAAGGCTGTGGGCAGGATGTCGGACAGCATCAACGCGGATTCGGCGGACAGCCCCGTGGGCAGCAGGTGGGTCGAGGTGTCGGCGAAGGGCACCCGGACGAGTTCGGCCTGGCCGCCGAGACCCAGTTCATCGTCGCGACCGACGGCGACACCCGCCGCGACCACCTGGGTGCGGGCATGGCCCTGCAGCGCCTCTGGCTGACCGCGGTCGCCTCGGGGCTGGCGGGCTCACTGATCACCCAGCCGCTGCACGTCAGCGAGGCCAGGGCCGCGCTCGTGACGGACCTCGGCCTGCCGGGCCCGCCCCAGGCCGTGCTCCGGATCGGCCATCCCGCGCACGTGACGCCCCCGACCCACCGCAGGCCGCTGGCGGATCTGGTCCGCTAGAGGCCGGATCACGGCGGGCATGCATAGCGCGCCCTGATCAAGCAGGCACGGACTAGGCCCGGCGAGGGCGAGACCCGGTGCCGGGGAGGCGGTGGCACACCTCGCCGACCGAGCGCCTCGCGGTGGCGGGCAGCGGGCCCGCCGATTCCGGCGCGTAGCCGACCCGGATGACCAGCTGCGGCTCGCCGCGCCCGGCCAGGAGACGGTCGCGCAGGCGCGCCCGCACGCCGTCGACCTCGACGTTCTGGGAGAGCACGCAGGTCGCCATGCCCAGCGTGGTCGCGGCGAGCAGCACCGCGCTGGCCGCCTCCCCGGCGCGCAGCCACGCCGCGCGGGTGTCCCCCGCGGTGGCGAGGACCAGCAGCAGCCCGGCATCCGGCCCGACCGGGTCGCCAGGCGGTTCGGTCAGCACGCCCCGGGGGAAGTACCGCATGGGCAGCCCGCCGTGGCGGACAGCCCCGTTCGGCGAGTTGGCGGCGGGAACGCCCTCGGGCACACCGCGGGTCCGGCCGGTCCAGTGGACCAGCTCCCGCCGCACCCCGGGATCGACCCGCTGTCGCGCCGCACCCGCCAGGAGGCTCACGGCCACCTCCAGCCGCTCCTCCTCGCCGACGAGCGGGAGCGCCGCCACGCCGAGGCGCGCCGCGGCCCGCGCCAGTTCGGCGACGGCCCTGTCCGGGACGGGGCGAGCGCTGTAGCGGCGCCGGTCGGTGCGCCGCAGCGCGATCGCCGCGGCGAGTTCCGCGCCCTCGGGCGGGCAGGGGCGCAGGCCGAGGGCGGCGAGGTGATCGTCGCCCTCGGCTTCGACGGGCAGGGTTACGGCGGACCAACCGCGCGCGGCCAGTGCGACCCGCAGGTGGTGCAGCGCGGCGCCGCAGCTCATCACCAGGTCGCGGCCGCGCGGATCGGTGGCGGGTAGCCACCGGGTGCGGTCGGCCATCAGGTGCAGCGACCGCGTCCCGACGAGCCACCGCCACGGCTGGGTGTTGTGCACCGAAGGGGCCCGGTTGGCGAGGGCGATCGCGGACATGAGCGTGTCGTGGTCCGGCCACGGCGACGAAGCGGACATGGCTGCTCCTCCGGTCGGTTCCCTGCCATTGCAGCCGACGGCGGAGCGCTTGCGCCGTCGTCGGACGTCCCGAGCCACGGGGACGTTCGACCCTCTTCGCGCAGAGGGGAGGACGCGAGGCTGGGGATGCGACAACCGACATCGAGGGAGAGCGCCATGTCCAACCTGGAGGGGACCACCGCCATCGTGACCGGTGGCGCGCGCGGCATCGGCCGCGCCGTGGTCGAGGCGCTGGCCGAGGCGGGCGCGTCGGTGATGGCCGCCGACGTGCTGCCCGAGCCCGCCGATCTGCCACCCGGCACCGCGTACACCCACCTCGACGTCACCTCCGAGGATGACTGGCACCGCGCCGTGGCCGCCACCGAGGCCGCGTTCGGACCGGTCTCCCTGCTGGTCAACAACGCGGGCATCGTGGAGTTCGGCGCCATCGCCGAGCAGAGCCTGAAGTCCTTCCAGCACGTCATCGACGTAAACCTCACCGGCGCCTGGCTCGGCATGCACGTCGTCGCCCGGTCGCTGCGCGCGGCGGGCGGCGGGGTCGTCATCAACATCTCCTCCACGGCGGGCCTCACCGGCTACCCCAACCTCGGCGCCTACACGGCCAGCAAGTGGGGCCTGCGCGGGCTGACCAAGACCGCGGCCCTGGAGTTCGCCCGCGACGGGGTGCGGGTCTGCTCCGTGCACCCCGGGCCGATCCGCACCCCGATGACCCAGGGGTTCGACGACACCATGACCGCGGGCCAGCCCATCGCCCGCTTCGGCGAGCCGGAGGAGGTCGCCAGGATGGTGCTGTTCATCGCCGCCGAGGCCACCTACAGCACCGGCTCGGAGTTCGTCGTCGACGGCGGCGCGGTCGCCGGGTCGCCGCTGACCGCGTCGATCCGATGACCGCCGACAGTCCACGGTGGACTCTTGCGGAGGAGGCTGTCCTCGCCGCGGCGATGGACCGCGCGCCGTCGGTGCACGACACCCGCCCGTGGGCGCTGGAGACCCGTGACCGCGACGCCCTGGTCATCGAGCGGGTCGCCCTGCGCCTGACGCGGCAGGACCCGATCGGCCGGGACCGACTGATCTCCTGCGGCGCGGCCGTGGCCACCCTGCGGCTCGCCTGCCGCAGGCTCGGCTGGACCGAGTCGTGGCGGCAGTTCCCGCTGCCCGAGCGCCGCGACGTCGTCGCCATGGTGCGCGCGGGTGAGCGCAAGCCGCCGACCCCGGACGAGCTGGCGCGTTACGCGGCCATCGGCGCCCGCCGCAGCCACCGGGCCCGATTCGCCGCCCCGCCTTCGGTCACCGCCCGAGCCGGGCTGCTGAAGGCGACCGACGTGGCGGGCGCGGCCGTGGTCCTGCTTGCCGGGCCCGAGCGCGACGCCGCCGTGGGGCGCCTGCTCACCCACGCCGCCGACCACATCGGGAACGACCCCGCCTACCGCGCCGAGCTGGCTGCCTGGTGCGGGCCGGACGCGGACCCGAGGCTGTGGGCCGGTCTGGGCGCTGCGGACCCGCGGCCCGGCGGGCCGTCCCTGGCCGACCGGCTCGCCGATGAGGCGCACCTGGTGGTCATCACCACCGGCGACGGCCGCAGCGACCACCTGCACGCCGGGATCGCGCTGCAGCAGACCTGGCTGGCCGCCACCGCCATGGGGCTCGCGGCCTCCGCCGTCACCCTGCCCCTGCACCTGCACGAAGTCCGCGCCGGGCTCGTCGAGACCGCCGAACTGCCCGGTTTCCCGCAGGTGATCCTGCGGGTCGGCGTCCCGGCGGTCGACACCGCGCCCACGCCCCTCCGTCCCCCCACCGCGTTCTCACGCACACCCGGAAAGGTCCGCTGATGTCCCAGATCATCGCCGCCGTCGACGGCTCGCCCGCCGCTCTCGACGCCGTCCGCTGGGCGGCCCGCGAGGCCGCGGCGCGCGGCCTGCCGCTGCGGCTGCTGCACGCCTACCCGCCGCCCCCGCCCCGGCTGCCAGCCGCCCTCGACCCGGACGACCGGTGGGTGGCGGCCATGACCGACCACGCCGAGCGCGTGCTCGCCGAGGCGTCCGCCGCCGCCCGGGCCGCGGCGCCCGGCGTCACGCCGATCCTCGACGAGCGGATGGGCACGCCCTCCCAGGTCGTCGTCGACGCCTCCCTCGACGCTCACGCCGTGGTGCTGGGCAGTCGGGGGCTCGGCGGGTTCCGCGGCCTGCTCGCGGGCTCGCTCGCGCTGACGATGGCCACCCACGCCCACAGCCCGGTCGTCGTCGTCCGCGGCGCACCCGAGCAGGGGCCGGTCGTCGTGGGCGTCGACGGGTCCCCGGCGGGCGAGGCGGCGCTGGCGTTCGCCTTCGACCAGGCCGCGCACCGCGGTGTCGGCCTGCGCGCCGTGCACACCTGGCTCGACACCGCCTACACCGGCGGCTGGTACCCGCTGCCGGTCCTGATGGACTGGGACGCGATCGCCGAGGACGAGCGCGCGTTCCTGGCCGAGCGGCTGGCGGGCTGGACCGAGAAGTACCCCGAGGTGCCCGTCGAGCGCATCGTGGTCCGCGACCGTCCGGCCAGGGCCCTGCTCGACCACGCCGAGGACGCCCAGCTGCTGGTCGTCGGCAGCCGAGGGCACAGCCCGCTGGCGGGTGTCGTCCTCGGCGGCACGGCCCAGGCCGTTCTGCACCACGCCGAGTGCCCGGTTGCCGTCATCCCGCCGCGCTGACCCGGACACCCGAACGGCCCCGGACCTCGTCGGTCCGGGGCCGTTCGCCAGTCCGCGTTCAGGTCCGTTCGGGGATGACGGCCACCGGGCAGCGGGCATGCCGGACGCAGTCCATGGCGAAGACGCCCATGCCGGTTGTCAGGCGCGCCGCGTGGTGGTGGGCGCCGATGACGATGAGGTCGGCGCCCTCGGCGGTCTCGGCCAGCGCCTTGCCGGTGCGCCCGGACACCCGGCGCACCCGGAGGCGGGCGCCCGCCTCGTCGGCGACCTGCTCGGCGATGCGGGCCAGCGGACCGGCGCCCGGGTGCGGGACCGTGCCCCTGGGGTGCAGGCTCATCGAGGTCGCGGGCAGGAAGGCGGTGTCGGGCGGGCACACCTCGACGGCGGTGACGGTCGCCGCGAGCGCCCGGCCCTCGGCCAGTGCCCAGCGCAGCGCGGCCACGCTCGACGGCGACCCGTCGAAGCCGACGACGATGCGCTTGCTGTTGCCGGTCATGATCACTCCTTGGGATTGTCTGTCGTGGACATGACGCCGAGTGCGGCGACGACGATGGCGTAGCCGAGGCAGAACGGCTGCAGCCAGGAGAACGTGCGGATGACGGCCAGCTGCACGACGATCCAGCCCGCGAGCAGCACCCCGGCGACCACCAGCGCCCTGGGCGCGCGGCCCGAGCCGCGCCACACCAGGGCGCAGGCGGCGGTCATCGGCGCCGCGACGCAGGCGAGCAGCGCGATCCCGGCCACCGTGGTGCTCTCCCACGGCAGGCGGGCGGTGATGTCCGGGCCGAAGTCGACCCCGCCGCCGATGACACCGACCGCGCCCGCATAGGCCCAGACGGCCATGAAGCCCGCGAGGACACCGCCGAGCCCGGCCCACCTGCGCCGTGTGCGGGCCCGCAGCGCCCGGGTCACCGGGCACCGCCTCGGGCCGCCTCCAGCACGATCCGCCGTTCCGCGGCGGCGATGGCCGCCCGCGTGGCGGGGACCGCGGTCGGGTCGACCGAGATCGAGGTGATCCCGAGCCGCACCAGGCGCTCGGCGTACTCGGGCCTGGTGGTGGGCGCCTGCCCGCACAGCGACGAGGTGATCCCGGCGCGGCGGCAGGCGCCGACGATGCGCCCGATCATGTCCAGCACGGCCGGGTCGCCCTCGTCGAACAGCTCCGCGCAGGTGGTGGAGTCCCGATCGACGCCGAGGACGAGCTGGGTGAGGTCGTTGCTGCCGATGGACACCCCGTCCACACCCATCCCGGCGTACTCGGGGATCCAGTAGGCGGCGGAGGGGACCTCGGCCATGATCCAGCGCAGCAGGCCGCGCTGGGCGCCCAGCGGGCTGGCGTCGACCAGGTGCAGGCACGCCTCCAGCTCCCAGCGGGTCCGCACGAACGGGAGCATCAGGTGCAGGTTCGGCGCCTGCTCCCGCACCCTGGCCAGAGCGGCCAGTTCGAGGGAGAACAGCTGGGGGTCGCGCACGTAGCGGTGGCAGCCCCGGAAGCCGATCATCGGGTTGCGCTCCAGGGGCTCGAAGTCCGCCCCGCCAGCCAGGCCGCGGAACTCGTTGGTGCGGAAGTCCGTGGCCCGGTAGACGACGGGGCGGGTGCCGAAAGCGGTCGCGATGCGGGCCAGGGGGTCGGCCATGGTCTCGATGAACCGGTCGGCGCCCTCCTGAGCGAGGAATCTGCGGGGGTGGGTGCCGCGCAGCGCCTGGGTGATCAGGAACTCCGCGCGCAGCAGCCCGACCCCGTCGACCGGCAGCGCTGCGGCCGCCGCCGCGCCGTCGGGCAGGGCGAGGTTGACGTAGACCCGGGTGCCGAGCGCCTCGACGGGCTCGACCCGCACCGGCTCGGCGACCTCCGCGCGGGCCGTGCGCACGCCCTCGGTGACGGTGCCCGCCGCGCCGTCGACGGTGACCGTCATGCCCTCGCGCAGCGCCGTGGTGGCGGTGCGGGCGCCCACCACGCAGGGGACGCGCAGCTCGCGGGCCACGATAGCGGCGTGGCAGGTGGCCCCGCCCTCGTCGGTGACCACCGCGGCGGCACGGCGCATCAGCGGCACCCAGTCCGGGTCGGTCATCCGGGCGACCAGCACGTCGCCGTCGGCGAACCGGTCCGCCTCCGCCGGGTCGCGGAGGACCCGGACCCGGCCGGAAGCCACCCCGGGCGCGGCGGGCAGGCCCGCGACCACGGGCCGCTCCCCGCCCATGGTGGTGACGGGACGGGTCTGCACGATCCAGGTCTTGCCGTCGGCGATGGCCCACTCGATGTCCTGCGGGCGGCCGTAATGGCGCTCGATGGCCAGACCCGTGCGGGCCAGCTCGACCGCCTCGGCCGCACCGAGCACCCGGCTGCCCGCCCGGTCCGCGGGCAGTTCGACCCGGCGCTCGCCGTCCGCGCCGAGGGCGATCACGTGGGTCTGCCTGCCGACGCGCACCCGCTCCACCGACGGACCGGCCTTGGCCAGCACGTAGGTGTCGGGCTCGACCGCGCCGCTGACCACCACCTCGCCGAGGCCGAACGCGGCCTCGACGACCACCCTGCCGGTGTCGCCGGTCAGCGGGTCGGCGGTGAACATCACCCCGGAGCGCTCCGACTGCACCATCCGCTGCACCACGACGGCGATCGCGGGCGCGCCCGCCAGCCCGTGCTCGGCGCGGTAGGCCACCGACCTCGGCGCGAACAGCGACGCCCAGCACTCGACGACCGCCTCCACGACGGCGTCGGCGCCCCGCACGTTGGTCAGCGTGCGGTTCATCCCGGCGAACGAGGTCGTCACCGAGTCCTCGCCGATCGCCGACGACCGCACCGCCACCAGGACGTCATCGCCGAGCTCCCGGTAGGCCGCCGCGATCGCCGCGCGGACCTCGTCGGCCGCGCCCGCGGCGTGCACGGACTTGCCCAGCCGCTCGGCGTCGGTGTCGGGGTCGTCGACGCGGACGCCCGCGTCGACCATGGACCGGCGGAAGGCGTCCGCGGTCACCACGAACCCGTCGGGCACGGGGAAGCCCGCGGCCATCAGCTCGCCGAGGTTGGCCCCCTTGCCGCCCACCGTCGCCACATCCTCGCTGTCGACTTCGGACAGTGTGCTCACCCATCGCGTCATGGCTCTCCTCCTGGTCGTCTTCCCCGAGCCTGTGACACGCGCGGGCTCGCTGACAGGGAGCCAGGTCCCGGTCCGCGCGGCGGACATCCCCACCCGTGCGGGACTTTCGGCCACTGCGTCCCCGAGCCCGGGCTGGAACGCTGGAAGCACAGCTCTGCCGAGGAGGACGCCATGACCATCGACCCGAAGCCCCAGCACGTGCTGCTCACCGAGGCCCGCTTCGGCGACGCCGGGCCCGTCGCGGCCCGGCTGCGCGCCGCGGGGGCCCGCGTCAGCACCTGCCACGCCGACGCGGGCCTGTGCCGCGCGCTCGCCCCGGGATCGCGCTGCCCGCTGGACACGCGCACTGACCCGGTCGACCTGTTCGTCGATGTGCGCGGCGCCGACGACGAGCTCACCACCCGCGAGTACGGCGTGGTGTGCGCGCTGCGCGCGAACCGGCCGGTGTTCGTGGTGGAGGCCGACCCGCTCGTCGCGGCCACCGCCCCCGTGGGCCTTGCCGCGCGCGTCACCGTGACCTCCGTCGACCGCCTGGCCGACGCCCTGGCGGCCCGGTGACCGCGGATCGCGCGCCGCGAAGCCCCGACCCGCTCGCGGGTCGGGGCTTCCTCTCGGTCGGGGTCACCGCAGCCAGCGGTTGCGGTCGACCAGGTCCAGCCGGGCCCAGCGCCTGCCCATGCCCCAGACGTCACCCGCGCACGCGGCGGCGAGCAGGACCAGCACCAGGGCGTAGACGATGTGGTAGTCGAGCACCGGGTTGGTCGAGCGGGTCAACTCGCCCACGTCCTTGTGCCGGGCCAGCGGCCACTCCGCCGCCCACATCAGCGCCATCTGCACCGAGCCCGCCACGGCGGCCACGCGCAGACCCACGCCCAGCAGCAGGGCGACCCCGATGCCGAGCAGCCCGGCCATGAACAGCCAGTCCGCCCACGCCTGCCCGGCCCAGGAGCGGACATGTCCCCGAGCGGGCCGCGGTCGATGCCGCCGAGGAAGCCCTTGGTCGGCGAGCCGCCGTTGATCCAGGCGTTCGCCGACGGGGTCGCGTAGCCGAGGCCGAAGGACTTGTCGAGGAACGCCCAGGCGAAGACCAGGCCCATCGCGATCCGGACCATGGCGAGCAGCCGCGCGGCGGGCAGGGGCCACCCGGCGCCGACGGCGGGGGCGGGGCGCGCGGACTGGCGGGTGGGGCGTTCGGCGTGGTGCAGGGACACCTCTTCCTCCACCGGTTCGGTGATCACGGTGTTCCGGTGCCCGGCAGACGGGACAGGATGTCCTCGACCGGGCGGCGCGGGGTCGAGGGCAGCGGGGGAGCCGCGGCGGGTGCCCACCCGATCCGCAGGACCAGCTGCGGGACGGCGGCCCCGTCGAGCACGCCGTCGCGGATCGCCGCCCGGGTCTCGGGCAGTTCGAGCGGCTGGGACAGCGGGCAGGTGGCCAGGCCGAGGCCGGTGGCCTCCAGCAGCACGGCGCTGGCCGCCTCGCCCGCGCGCAGCCGGGAGAGCGGGTCGTCGCCCGCGGTGGCGAGCACCAGCAGGGCGCCCGCGTCGACCTCCTGGTCGTTGGCGGTGGGCGCGGTCAGGGAGCCCGCGCTGAAGGCGCGCATGGGAAGGCCGTCGTGCGCCATCGGCCTGCTCGGCGCCGCGGTCCTGGGGACGCCGTCGGCGGCGGTGCGGCCGCGCCCGGACCACAGCCCCAGCTCGGTGCCGTAGCCCTCGACGCGCTCCTGGTGCGCCGCGGCCCGCGTGAACGCCGACGCCAGCCTGCTTCGCTCCCGGGCGCCCGCGATCGGGACGGCGAGCACGCCCTCCTCGGCCGCCCTGGCCGCGAACAGGTCGAGATGGGCAGCGGGAACCGGCCACGACGAGAACCGGCGGCGGTCGGTGCGCCGCCTGCCGATCGCCGCGGCGAGTGCTACCTGCTCGTCGGACGCGGTCGCGGCGCGCGGTTCCACGGCGGCCAGGTGGACCGGGTCGGCGGGGTTGGGCAACCGGTGCACGCGGGTGGCGAAGCCCATGCCCGCGAACGCGGTCCGCAGGTGGTGCAGCGCGGCTCCACAGCTGACCAGCAGGTCCCGCCCGTCCGGGTCGGTGGCGCGCAGCCACCGGTCCCAGTCGGCCATCAGGTGCACCGACTCCGCGCCGACGACCCAGCGCCACGGCTGGGTGTTGTGCACCGACGGCGCCCGTCCGGCCAAGGCGAGCACGGCGCGCACTGTGCCGTGGTCGGGTTTCGCGGCGGTCATGGTGCCTCCTTCCCTCTCGATGCCTCAACCATCGCCGCCGCGCCGTGCTCGGTGGAGAGTCCAAAGAGGGTGCCGATGCGGGACCTTGGCTTCCTGCGACCGGGACGGCGGCGCGGATTCACTGGTCGCACAACGTCTTGAGGAGGTCGAGATGCACAAGCGCGCCGTCGCCGATGTGATGACCCGCACGGTGGTCACCGCCCGGCCGGACACCGGTTTCGCCGAACTGGTCCGGCTGATGACCGAGCACTCCGTCAGCGCCCTGCCCGTGACCGACGCGAGCGGCGGGGTCGTCGGCGTGGTGTCCGAAGCGGACCTGCTGGCCAAGGAGAGCGCCCGCGCCGACGGCGCGCCGCACTCGCTGCGCGCGCTGCTGCGCAGGCACGCCGACAAGTCCCGTGCCGCGGGAACCGTGGCCGCCGAGCTGATGAGCAGTCCCGCGGTGACCACCACCGAGCACACCCCGGTCACCACCGCCGCGCGACTGATGTCCGAGCACCGCGTCAAGCGGCTGCCGGTCGTCACCGCCGACGGCGTGTTGTCGGGCTTGGTCAGCCGCTCGGACCTGCTCGGCGTCTTCCTGCGCGGCGACGACGCGATCGCCGAGGAGATCCGGCACGAGGTGTTCGAGCGCTCGCTGGACACCCCGGCCGACCGGGTCGGGGTCACCGTGCACGACGGCCAGGTGACCCTCGACGGCACCGTCGAGCGGCGCAGCTGGGTGCCGATCGCCGCCGCGCTGTCCGAACGCGTCGACGGCGTCGTCTCGGTCCACAACCGACTCGGCTGGTCCTGGGACGACACCGGCGTGACCATCCCCGAGGCGATGGTCGTCGACATCCGCCACGAGCCCCGGCCATGACCGCCCCCATCGTCGTCGGGGTCGACGGCTCGGACTCGGCGCTGGCGGCGGTCGCCTGGGCCGCGGCCGAGGCCCGCCGCCGCGCCCTCCCGCTGCGCCTGGTCCACGCCTGCGCGTTGCCCCCGCTCCTCGCGCCTGCCGACGAACGCCGGTGGGTCGCGGAACTGACCGCTTTCGGGGAACAGGCCCTGCGCACGGCGTCGGCCGCGGTCGAGGACGTCGTCGTCGACCACCAGGTGCTGATCGGGTCCGCAGTCCCGGCGCTGATCGGTGAGTCGGCGCGCGCCCACTCGCTCGTCATCGGCCACCGCGGCCTGGGAGGGTTCCACCGGGCCCTGGTCGGCTCGGTCGCGGTCGCCCTCGCCGCGCATGCGGCGTGCCCGGTCGTTGTGGTGCGCGGAACGAGTCCGGAGGACGGGCCGGTGGTCGTCGGGGTCGACGGCACCCCCGCGAGCGAGGCGGCGATCGCCTACGCGTTCGGCGCCGCCGCGCTGCGCGGCGCTCGGCTGGTCGCGGTCCACACCTGGTCGGAGGTCATGCTCTCGGGCCGATGGCGCGCACTGCCCGACGCCGACCGCGCTGCCGCGGGTGCCGCCGCCGCCCGGCTGCTCGACGACTGGATCGGCCCGTGGACGACGAGGTACCCGCTGGTCGCCGTCGAGCGGGTCGTCCGGTGCGACCGTCCGGTGCGTGCCCTCGTCGAGCACGCGGAGGGCGCCGCGCTGGTCGTGGTGGGCACCCGGGGGACCGGCGAGTTCACGGCAATGGGCTTGGGCTCGACCAGCCAGGCCGTCCTGCACCACGCCCCCTGCCCGGTCGCCGTCGTGCGACCGACCTGACCCACGACCCACCGAGGGGCCTAGGTCCCACACGGGTGAGGACCGTCGTGTGTGTCGGACATCGGGCCGCCCGGCCACCATCGAGTCATCGACCAGTGAAGGAGCACATCGTGGACACAGCACCGACCGGCGTGATCGTCGTCGGAGCCGACGGCTCCGACCTGTCCTTCGCCGCGCTGGAGTGGGCCATCACCGAAGGGCGGCGGCGCGGCTGCCGCGTCCTGGCCGTCACCGTCCGCCCCCGCGGCGCCGCCGCGGCCGGGGCGATCGCCGCCGAGTTCACCGCCGCCGCCGCCCGCCACCCGGACGTTCCGGTGGAGCACCGGGTCCTGACCGGGACGATCGGCGACGCCCTGCTCGCCGCCGCCGACGGCGCGGCGATGCTCGTGCTCGGCAGCCACGGCGCGAACGCGGTCCTGTCCGCCCTCCTCGGCTCCGTCGCCGCCTACTGCGTCCGCCACGCCCGGGTGCCCGTCGTGCTCATCCCCGACGCCCTCGCACCCGCCCCCACCACCGCCGAAGCGACCGCGCTCACGCCCGGTCCGCTGTTCTGACCCCCAGGGAGCCCGCCATGCGCGCCCACCCCGGCGACTGGCTCGTCGTCGAACGAGCCGATGACCACCGCGAGGCCCGCCGCGGCCACATCGAGGAGGTCGCCCACCCCGACGGCACCCCGCCCTACCTCGTCCGCTGGACCGACACCGAGCGCCGCGCCCTGGTCTTCCCCGGGCCCGACGCCCACATCCTGACCAGCGCCGAACTCCACGAACGCGATGAAGCGGCCCAACGCCGCGCCGCGCGCCTGCAGCACGCCATCCGCACGCGCGGATAAGACCTCAGGACATGGCCATGACCACTACCGTCACCCGCGTCCCGATGCCGAGGACGCCGCCGGACGCCCCCGACCCGCTCGCCCTGGCCGAGGCCGCGGTGCGCGCGGTCCCCGACATCGACACGACACACGTCCGCGCCGCCCGCCAGGACGGCGCGATCCTGCTCCTCGGCCGCGTCCAGTGGAGCAGCGAGGCTCGCACGGTCGGCGAGCGGCTCCGCCGCGTCCTCGCCCCGCACGAGGTGCGCGACCGCATCGGCTTCCACTACGACGACAGCCCGCGCCTCCGCCCCTGGCGCCGCGACCGCCGGTGAAGCCGGGGGAGCACGGCGCCACCAGGTTGCACGCATGCCCAACTCGGGATTGGGTAGGCGAGAGGGAGATCAGCGCGCCCCGACGAGTGAGGAGAACGACGGTGTCGCAAGGAGTCGGGCAGGCGGATCTGTCCTTGGTGGACGCCTACTGGCGGGCCGCGAACTACCTCTCGGCGGGCCAGATCTACCTGCTGGACAACCCTCTGCTGACCCAGCCCCTGGCC
>NZ_JBSGHB010000023.1:0-116076 GCF_053604195.1 Actinokineospora sp. NPDC004072
TAAGCGAAACGCCGCTTGGGCGTGAAGGCGGTGAAGGCGGGCGGAGCCCGTTCACGCCCTCGCAAGTTTAGCGGCGTTTCGCTCCCCGCGAATGCAGGTCCACCCCATCGGACACTTGCGCTGGGGCGCGTTGCGTTCGGTGGGTGGTGGCGCTGCTACTTGCTCAGCGAGCGGAGAACAAGCCGAACCCCACTGAAGCGACCTCTTGGACGTCCACCTCGCCAGGCGAGTGCATCCATGCGGCGGGGGCCTGGACCGGGGCCTGGTCTGCGGAGTTGACCAGGGCTAATGCGCCGAGTACCAGGCCGGAGACGACTACGCCTGCGCCTGCGCGGCGGCCTAGGACTGCGCGGCCTTCGCCGAGGCGGGTGGAGGAGCCGAGGGGTTCTCCGCCTGCGAATGCCTCCGGGCGCTGGACGGTGACGAATTGGCCGTCGCGGGTCATGGCCAGGCCGTCGGGGGCTGAGGGGAGGTCGACCTCGTGCGGGATGGCGCGGAGGGCGGCCAGGAGGCCTGCCGGGGCGCCGGGGGCGTCTGCGGAGCGGACGGCGGCGCGGGCCTGGCGTTGGGCGGCGATCTCGGCGGAGCAGCACGGGCAGCGCGCCGCGTGGTCGGCGGCGCGCTGGTGGGCGCCGGGGGACAGCTCGCCGTCGACGAAGGCGACGACGGCGTCCGGCAGCAGGTGCTGTTCGGACATGCCCCACATCATGAAGCCGCCTCCGCGGCTGCGGCGAGTTCTCGGCGTCGCTCCAGCGAGGCCTTCAGGGCCTGGCGGCCCCGGTGGATTCGGCTGCGCACAGTTCCGAGCTTAACCCCAAGGGTCGCGCCGATCTCCTCGTACGAGAGCCCCTCCACGTCGCAGAGGACCACGGCGGCGCGGAAGTCCGGGGGCAGCTCGTCCAGGCTGGCCTGCAGGTCGGGGTCGAGGTGGGTGTCGGCGTAGATGTCCTCGGGGCTGGGCTCCTCGCCCTTGATGCGCTCGCTGTTCTCGGGCAGGGCGTGCATCTTGACCCGGCCCTTGCGGCGGACCATGTCCAGGAAGATGTTGACCGTGATGCGGTGCAGCCAGCCCTCGAAGGTCTGCGGCTTGTAGCTGTTCAGCGAGCGGAAGACCTTGATGAAGACGTCTTGGGTGATGTCGTCGGCGTCGTACTTGTTGCCGGAGAGCCGGTAGGCGAGCCGGTAGACGCGGTCGGCGTGCTCGCGCACGACCTCGTCCCAGGACGGGGCGACCCACTCCGCGTCCTCCACGGGCACCGTCTGCGTCATCGCGGGGATGTGCACCTCCTGGATGCTGTTGCCCTGGTCAACGTTGCGCTGCCGCCCTGTGTTCCCCATGTCCCGTAGTTCCCCCGCTCGGACCCGCCGTCACCGACGATTCTGGCGCGCGACGATGAGCCCACCGTGAGAGTGACCTGAGACATCCCTGAGAAACCAGCGGCCGGGCGCGTGACCTTCCGAGCAGGTTCACCCGATTTCGGGACAACCGGCGCTAACCTGCCTCCCTGTGGCACCGGATACGCCCGTCGTCGAGGACGACTCGCTGAGCGCCGCGCGGGCTCGCGCGGCGGCGCTGGGCTGCTCGGCCATCACCCCGGACGTGGGGGCGGCGCTGCGGTTCCTCGCCACCGTACTGCGGGCGAAGGCCGTCGTCGAGATCGGCACCGGCACCGGGGTCAGCGCCCTCTACCTGCTGCGCGGCATGGTGCCCGACGGCGTGCTGACCTCCATCGACGTCGAGCCCGAGCACCAGGCCGAGGCCAAGCGGACGCTGCGGGCGGCGGGCATCGCCCCCGGCCGCACCCGGCTGATCATGGGCCGGGCCCTCGACGTGCTGCCCCGGCTCACCGACGGCGGCTACGACCTGCTGTTCGTCGACGGCGCCAAGGGCGACTTCGGCGCCTACCACGACGAGGCCGTCCGGCTGCTGCGCCCGGGCGGGGTGCTGGCCTTCGCCGACGGCGCGAACTTACGCGACCTCGTCCGCGCCGTGCGCGCCGACGACCGCCTGGTCCACCTGACCCTGGCCGACGGCCTGCTCGTGGCCGCCAAGAGCGGCGAGCTCACTCGGCTCTGAAGCCCTTCCCCAGGACCACGACCTCCCCGGCGCTGACGGTGTACTGCACCCGGTCCAGCTCGGGGTCGACGCCGATGCGCACGCCGTCGGCGACCACGACGTTCTTGTCCAGGATCGCCCGGCGCACGGTCGCGCCCTTGCCGATGCGGGTGCCCGGCAGCAGCACGCTGCCCTCGACCACCGCGCCGTCCTCGATCACCACGTCGGAGAACACCACCGACCTGGTCACCGTCGCTCCGGAGATGATGGAGCCCGGTCCGACGATGGAGTCGCGCGCCGTCCCGTCGTGCACGAACTTCGCGGGCGGCAGCGGCGGCGTCGCGGTGCGGATGGGCCACTCGCGGTTGTAGAGGTTGAACACCGGGTGCGCGGACACCAGGTCCATGTGCGCCTCGTAGTAGGCGTCGATGGTCCCCACGTCGCGCCAGTAGCCGCGGTCGCGCTCGGTGGCGCCGGGCACCTCGTTGTCGTCGAAGTCGTAGACGTGCGCCACCCCGGCGTCGACCAGCATGGGGATGATGTCCCCGCCCATGTCGTGGGCGGAGTCGGACTGGGCGGCGTCGGCGCGCAGGGCCTCCAGCAGGGTCCGGCAGGAGAAGATGTAGTTGCCCATCGAGGCGAAGGTCACGTCCGGGTCGTCGGGCACCGACGGCGGGTTGGAGGGCTTCTCCAGGAACCCGGTGATCCGGCCTGCCGCGTCGGCGTCGATGCAGCCGAACGCCCGCGCCTCGGCCCGCGGCACCCGGATGCCCGCCACGGTCACGCCCGCCCCGGACTCGATGTGCCGGGCGAGCATCTGGGAGGGGTCCATCCGGTACACGTGGTCGGCGCCGAAGACCACGATGTAGTCCGGCTCCTCGTCGTAGACGAGGTTCAACGACTGGTAGATGGCGTCGGCGCTGCCGGTGTACCAGCGCTTGCCCAGGCGCTGCTGGGCGGGCACCGGCGTGACGTACTGGCCGAGCACGTTCGACAGCCGCCAGGTCGTGGAGATGTGCCGGTCCAGCGAGTGGGACTTGTACTGGGTGAGCACGCACAGCTGGTGGAAACCGGCGTTGACCAGGTTGGACAGCACGAAGTCCACCAGCCGGTAGTTGCCGCCGAAGGGCACGGCAGGCTTGGCCCGGTCGGCGGTCAGCGGCCAGAGCCGCTTGCCCTCGCCGCCCGCGAGCACGATCCCGAGTACGCGCGGCTGCCCCTTCACGGGGTGGACACTATTCGCCCCGCGCGATCACGGCCAGATGCGACACGGCGGGCCGGTCGGCGTTGTCGCGCCGTTCACCCGCCCGCCGCAGCGCGTTCGCGCCGCTGGTCGGCGGCTACCGTGCACCCTGTGCGGATCGGATTGCTGACGAGGGAGTACCCGCCGGAGGTCTACGGCGGCGCGGGCGTGCACGTGGGCTTCCTGGTGCCCCGGCTGCGCGAGCTGGTCGATGTGGACGTGCACTGCTTCGGCGCGCCCCGCGAGGACGCGGTCGCGCACAACCCGCTGGGCCTGCAGGACGCCAACGCCGCGCTGCGGACGCTGAGCGCCGACCTGTCGATGGCCGCGGCGACGGCCGGGGTCGACGTGGTCCACTCGCACACCTGGTACGCCAACCTCGCGGGCCACCTGGCCGCGCTGCTGCACGGCGTGCCGCACGTGGTCACCGCGCACTCCCTGGAGCCGCGCAGGCCGTGGAAGGCCGAGCAGCTGGGCGGGGGCTACCGGATCTCCTCCTGGGTCGAGCGCACGGCGTACGAGGCCGCCGACGCCATCATCGCCGTCAGCGAGGGCATGCGCGCCGACGTGCTGGACTGCTACCCCGCGCTGGACCCGGCGCGGGTGCACGTGGTGCGCAACGGCATCGACACCGACGAGTACCGGCCGGTGCCCGAGACCGGCGCGCTGCGCCGCCACGGGGTGGACCCGGACCGGCCGATCGTGCTGTTCGTCGGCCGGATCACCCGGCAGAAGGGCCTGGCCCACCTGGTCGCGGCCGCGCACTCGATCAGCGCCGACGCCCAGGTCGTGCTGTGCGCGGGCGCGCCGGACACCCCGGAGATCGCCGCGGAGACCCGGGCCGCGGTGCAGCGGCTGGCCGCGGCGCGCGGGGGCGTGCACTGGATCCAGGAGATGCTGCCCGCCGCCGAGCTGCGGCAGTTCCTCACCGCGGCCACGGTGTTCGTCTGCCCGTCGGTCTACGAGCCGCTGGGCATCGTCAACCTGGAGGCGATGGCGTGCGCGACCGCGGTGGTGGCCTCCGACGTCGGCGGCATCCCCGAGGTCGTCGCCGACGGGGAGACCGGCCTGCTGGTCCACTGCGGCGCCGACCCGGCCGCCTACGAGGCCGGGCTGGCCGCGGCGGTCAACGCCCTGCTCGCCGACCCGGCCAGGGCCGCGGCGATGGGCGCGGCCGGGCGGGAGCGGGCCCAGCGGGAGTTCTCCTGGGAGTCGGTCGCGGCGCAGACCGTCGAGGTCTACCGGGCGGCTGAGAGCTCGTTCAGGCGATGACGCCTACCGTGGCCCGCGTGGGCCCGCGCTTCTCCCGGTACACGGTCGCCTCGCTGACCGCGACCGCGATCACCCAGCTGGTCCTGTGGGTGCTGTACGCCCAGGCCAGCGTGGGCGCGCTGACGGCGAGCGCGATCGGCTTCGCCGTCGGGGCGGCGCCGCACTTCGTGATGATCCGCTGGTGGGCGTGGGGCCAGCGGGGCAGGCCGCGGCTGACCCGGCAGGTGGTCGGCTACCTGGTGGTCACCGCGCTGGGCGGGCTGGTGTCGGTCGGCTTCACCACCCTGGCCGACGCGCTGGTCGGGCCGCTGGTGGCCGACCTGGGCGCCCGGACGCTGGTGCTGAACCTGGCCTACGCCCTCGGCGGGCTGCCGGTGTTCGTGGCCAAGTTCGCCCTGCTCGACCGCCTGTTCGCTCAGCCAGCGAACGACTCGGCCAGCTCGACCAGCGTGCGCGCGCCGAAGCCGGTGGCCCCGGGGACGACCTCGCCGTAGGTCTTCTCCGCCCGCGCCGGGCCCGCGATGTCCAGGTGCGCCCACGGCAGGCCGCCGGTGAACTCGCGCAGGAACAACGCGGCGGTGATGCCGCCCGGGCCGGGCGGGCACTGCCGCAGGTCGGCGATGGTGGAGACGACGTCCTCGGCGTGGTCGGCCAGCAGCGGCATCCGCCACCAGGACTCCCCCACCGCCGAGCCCGCCGCGGCGATGCGGGCGGCGAGGTCGTCGTCGGTGGCGAAGAGGCCGCCGGTGCGCAGGCCGAGGCTGATCTTCATGGCCCCGGTCAGGGTGGCGACGTCGACCAGCAGGTCGGCGCCGAGGTCGCGGTGGGCGTAGGCGAGGGCGTCGGCCATCACCATGCGGCCCTCGGCGTCGGTGTTGGTGACTTCGGTCGTCTGCCCGCCGTAGTGGCGCACGACGTCGCCGGGGCGGTAGGCCGAGCCGGAGATGTGGTTTTCCGCACACGGCACCAGCGCGGTGATCCGCACCGGGAGGCCGAGCCGGGCGATGGCGATGGTGGCCGCGGCGACCGCCGCGCCGCCCGCCATGTCGGTGCGCATCAGGTGCATGCCCTCGGCGGGCTTGACCGAGATGCCGCCGGTGTCGAAGGTGATCCCCTTGCCGACCAGCACCAGGTGCGGGCCGCCTGCGCCTGCGGGGGCGTAGGTCAGCTCGACCAGCCGGGGCGGGCGGGCCGAACCGCCGCCGACGGCCAGCACCCCGCCGAAGCCGCGCTCGGCCAGCCAGGCCTCGTCGCGGACCACGGCGTCCACACCGGACACCTTGGCCGCCGCCCTGGCGATCGTCCTGGCCAGCCAGGCCGGGTCCTTGACGTTGGCCGGGGCGTTGGCCAGGTCGCGGGCGAACGCGGTGGCCGCGGCCAGCACCGCGGTGCGCTCGGCGAGGCCGCCGATCCGCTCGCGACGGTCCGGATCGGACACGACCAGGCGCAGCCCGCGCAGCCTGGGCGGCTGCTGCGCGCCGGTCACGGTGAAGCGGTAGCCGCCCAGCAGCACGCCGCGCAGGAAGGCGGCCAGGGCGTCGTCGGGGGTGTCGTCGGGCACGTCCAGCTGCAGGGACGGGCGGGGGTCGCCCTCGGTGAGCCGGTCCTGCGCGGCCCTGGCCAGCGCGGCGCCCGCCGCGCCCCAGTCGGCCGCCGCGCCTGCGCCGACGCCGACCACCCAGCTGGCGGCGGCGCCGGGCGGCGCGGACGCGACCTCGCCTGCCTTGCCGGTCAGGCCCAGCGCGTCCGCCCACTGCGGGGTGAGCCCCGGGTCGCCGAAGGAGGGCTGGTCACCGGCGCGGCGGCCGAGCGCGACGACGGGCGTGCCCGCGCGCGGCGCGGCGGCGACCTCGACGGCGGGCAGCGGCGAGGGCACCGTGGGCACCGGCGTTGGCAAGCGTTCCTCCGGGTTGCGGGGTGGGGACGGGAGGGGTTGGGGTCAGCCGACGGCGTTCTTGAGGGCCTCGCCGAGGTTGGCCGCCTCGTCCGGAGTCATCTCGACGACGAGGCGTCCGCCGCCCTCCAGCGGGACGCGCATCACGATGCCCCGGCCCTCCTTCGTCACCTCGAGGGGACCGTCACCGGTCCGGGGCTTCATGGCCGCCATAGCGTGCTCCCTCCGTCATAGCCTGCCTACCAGGCCGGGGGGAACCGGCCGGGCTCCGGCTATTCTCCCCCATCCGGTCGCGGCGGTGAAATCGGAACCGATCATCGCGTGTCGGTGACCGGCCACGATGGTGGCGCGGGGCCGCTTCGGACTGACAGACTCACTCCACGTGCGTGCCCGTTCGGCCCTGTTCGACGTCTACGGCGCCTACCTGCGCGGGCGGGGCGGCGCGGCCACCATCGCCGCCCTGGTCCGGCTGCTGGCCCCGCTGGACTTCGGCGCGCCCGCCATCCGGACCGCGGTGTCCAGAATGGTGCGCCAGGGCTGGCTGGCCCCCCGCAGGCTGCCCGACGGGCCCGGCTACGCCCTCACCGACCGCGCCGAGCGCAGGCTGGCCGAGGCCGCCGCGCGGATCTACCGGCTGGGCTCCTCCACATGGGACGGCCGCTGGCACGTGGTGGCCCTGGCCGAGCTGCCCGCCCGCCCGGCCCGCGACCGGCTCACCTCCTCGCTGCGACTGCTCGGCTACGGTCCGCTCGGCCCGGCGACCTGGGTGGCCCCGCGCCCCTCGGCCGGGCTGGCCGACGTGCTGGGCGAGGTGGCGGCCCGGGTCTTCCACGGCGCCCTCGACGGCGACGACGCCGACCTCGCCGCGACCGCGTGGGACCTGGCCGAGCTGGGCCGGGAGTACGCCGCGTTCACCGCGGCCTGGTCGGCCGAGCTGTCCGCTGTGGACGCCGCCGACCCGCCAGCGGCGTTCGCGGCCTGCCAGCGGCTGCTGCACGCCTGGCGCGGGTTCCTCTTCCGCGACCCGGGCCTGCCTGCGCAGCTGCTGCCGCCGGGGTGGCCCGGCGCGGCGGCCGCGGAGTTCTTCGACACCGAGACCGCCCGGTTCGCCCCGGCGGCGGCGAAGTTCGTCGACGACTGCCTGACCACCCGGAGGTAGGTTTGCCCGCGCTGCTCACCCACGACGACAACGGCGTCCGCACGTTGACGCTCAACCGGCCGGAGGCGTTCAACTCGCTGACGGTCGAGCTCAAGGAGGCCCTGCTGGCCGCCCTGGTCGCCGCGGCGTCCGACGACTCGGTCCGGGCGGTGGTCCTGACCGGCGCCGGGAAGGCGTTCTGCGCAGGCCAGGACCTCAAGGAGCACATGGCCCTGCTGGCCGCCGACGACCCGTCCCCGCTGGCGACGGTCGCCGACCACTACAACCCCATCGTGACGGCGATCACCACGCTGCCCAAGCCGATCATCGCCGCGGTCAACGGCATGGCCGCGGGCGCGGGGGCCTCCTTCGCCTACGCCTGCGACCTGCGGATCGCCGCGGACTCGGCGAAGTTCCTGATGGCCTTCGCCAACGTCGGGCTGACCGCGGACTCGGGCGCGTCCTGGACGCTGCCGCGGCTGATCGGCTACGGGCGGGCGATGGAGATGATGCTGCTGGCCAAGCCCGTGGCCGCCGACGAGGCGCTGCGCGTGGGCATGGTCACCCAGGTCGTCCCGGCCGCCGAGGTGCTGGCCACCGCCCAGGCGCTGGCCGCCCGGATGGCGGCGGGCCCGACCACCGCCTACGCCAAGATCAAGGAGGCGATGCTGGCCTCGGCGGGCGCCTCGCTGGCCGATGGCCTGGCCGTGGAGGGCCGCACGCAGGTCGAGGCGGGCCGCACCGCCGACCACCGCGAGGCCGTGGACGCCTTCGTGGCCAAGCGCGACCCCCGCTTCACGGGCCGCTGACCGACCCGGCCCGCCAGCACGTGGCCACGTGGTCGTCGACGATGCCGGTGGCCTGCATGAGCGCGTAGCAGGTCGTCGGCCCGACGAAGGCGAACCCGCGCCGCTTGAGCTCCTTGGCCATCGCCGCGGACTCCGGCGTCACCGCGGGCACGTCGGCCAGCGCGGCGGGCCGGGGCCGGGCCCCGGTGGGCGCGAAGGACCACAGCAGCTCGTCCAGGGGCACGTCCAGCGCGAGCACGGCCCGGGCGTTGCGGATGGTCGCGTCGATCTTGGCGCGGTTGCGGACGATGCCCGGGTCGGCCATCAGGCGGGCCACGTCGGCGTCGCCGAACGCGGCGACGGCGGCGGGGTCGAAGCCCGCGAAGGCGGCGCGGAAGGCCGGGCGCTTGCGCAGGATGGTGATCCACGACAGGCCGGACTGGAACGCCTCCAGCGACACCCGCTCGAACATCTCCCGGACCCCGCGCAGCGGCGTGCCCCACTCGGTGTCGTGGTACTCGACGTAGTCGGGAGTGGTCGCCCACCCGCACCTCATACCCGCGCCTCCGCGAAGTCGGCGAAGCGGCGCAGCGAGCGGCGCACCCCCATGCGGAACACCGGCCCGGTCAGCCGCCAGGCCACCGCGCCGAGCACGCCCAGCGGCGGGGCCAGCCGCTCCCACCACACCAGCGTGCTGCGGGCGACCCCGCGCGGCTCGACCCGGAACCCGCCGGTCCCGCGCACCAGCCCGCCCACGTGCGCGACCTCGCACGCCACGGGCGGCTCCCACCGGGTGATCTCCATGCGGTCGGTGAAGCCCAGCGGCCCGACGGCGGTGCGCGCGGCCAGCCGCGACCCCAGCCGCCCGTTGCCGGACACCACCCGCACGCGGGTGCCGAGCATCCACGCGCCCTGGTTGTGCCAGTCGGTCACCGCGGCCCAGACCACGGCGGCGGGGGCCACCACGTCGACGCGCTCGACGACCTCGATCACCGGTCGGCGGGTTCCGGCGCGCGGGCGGACTCCAGCTCGGCGACCCGGGCCCGCAGCGCGTCCAGCTCCGCCCCGACCCGGCGCAGCACCCAGTCCACCTCGCCCATCTTGTAGCCGCGCAGCACCAGCTGGAAGCGCACGGCCCGCAGGTCGTCGCCGGTCAGCCCCTCGGCGGGCAGGCGGGTCGGCGACGCGCCCGGCGGCAGCGCGGGCAGCTCCTCCCCGCGGCCGAACAGCACCGAGGCGAGCAGGAACACCACGGCCGCCACCAACACCATGACGACGAGGTACACGAGAGCGGAGGTCACGGGGCCGATGGTGGCACGGCGAGCCCCGCTCGCGCACGGTTAACCCGCTGTGAACTTCAATGAACGGTGCGCGAGCACCAGGATGCGCCCGTGCACGATGAACATCCCGGCGCCCACCGCCAGGCAGGGCAGGGGCATCAGCAGCCGGGACAGGTCCAGGTGCGCGGTGGCGGTGATCAGCACCATCAGGTTCAGCAGCAGCACGAACGACCCGGCGGCGCCGAGGAAGCCCGCCGCGCGGCCCAGCTTGCGGGTCTCGACCCCGCGCCGCGACAGCAGCCGCCCGGCCAGCAGCGCCACGCCCACCAGGCCCATCACCGCCCAGCCGATCCAGTCGTAGACGCCCGCGACGGCCTGGTACCAGGCGGGCACCGGGCCGCCGAAGTCCGACCAGCTCCCGATCCACACCAGCTCGTTGGTCTGCCACAGCGCGTGCATGACCGGCACGGCGACCAGCACCGACTTCAGCGCCCGCGCGCCCTCGGCGACCCCCAGCTCGGCCTGGTAGGCCCGGGCCAGGTGGGCCAGGTCGCCGAACTCGGCCACCGCCCGCCCGCGCGGGTCGGGGTGCCCGGCCGCGGCGTAGGCGTCGGCGGCGTCGTCGAGGCCGTCGCGGGCCTCGGCGAGCAGGTCGGCCTTCGCCGCGGCGGGCCCGCGTAAGCGCGTGGCGAGCGCGGCGATGTAGTCGGTGATCGGATCGCTCACGCCTGCGTGGGCCACGGTCCGCCTCCCAGGATCCCGTCGATGGCCGCCGTGAACTCCCGCCAGGCGGACCGCTCGGTGGCCAGCGCGCGCGTGCCCGCCGGGGTGAGCCGGTAGGTGCGCCGCTTGCGCCCGCCCACCGTGCTCCACTCGCTGACCAGCAGCCCGGCGCGCTCCAGCCTGCGCAGCGCCGGGTACACCGTCCCGGTCGGCAGGTCGAGCGCGCCGCCGCTGCGGGCCTGCAGGGCCTCGATGATCGCGTAGCCGTGCAGCTGGCGGCCGTCGATGACCGCCAGCAGCAGCGCGTCGAGGTGGCCGCGGAGGGCGTCGGCCTTCATGGCCGGAACCTTACGGAACCGGGGCAGCCCCGCGGACCCCGGTTCAACCCTGATCTTTCCCTGAGCCCCGCCATAAGTAGACACGCTACATGTAGCCTCCAAACCTATGGATGCGCTCGTGCTCGCCCGGCTGCAGTTCGCCGTGACGACCTCGTTCCACTTCTTGTTCGTGCTGCTGACCCTCGGCCTGGTCACGCTGGTCGCGGTCACCCAGACCCGCGCCCACCGCCGCGGCGATCCCCAGCTGTGGCGGATGACCCGGTTCTGGGGCCACCTCTACGTGATCAACTACGCGGTCGGCATCGCCACCGGCATCGTCATGGAGTTCCAGTTCGGGCTGAACTGGAGCGGCCTGTCGGCCTTCGCAGGCGACGTCTTCGGCGCGCCGCTCGCGGTGGAGACGCTGGTCGCCTTCTTCCTGGAGTCGACCTTCCTCGGCCTGTGGATCTTCGGCTGGGACCGGCTCTCCCCGCGCCTGCACCTGGCGCTGATCTGGCTGGTGGCCATCACCGCCTACGCATCGGCGCTGTGGATCATGACTGCCAACGCCTTCCTGCAGAACCCGGTCGGCCACGAACTGCGCGACGGGGTGCTGCGGCTGACCGACTTCGGCGCGCTGCTGACCAACCCCACCTTCGGCGCCGCGCTGCTGCACGTGCTGACCGGCTCGCTGCTGGCGGGCGGGGTGGTGATGGCGGGCATCAGCGCGTGGCACCTGCTGCGCGGCACCGCCGAGGCGGAGTTCTTCCGGCGCTCGCTGCGGCAGGGCGTCATCGCCGCCGCGGTCAGCTCGCCGTTCGTGATCGGCGCGGGCATCGCCCAGTTCCCGGTGATCAACGCGGTGCAGCCGGACAAGCTCGGCCAGGGGACCGGCCTGCTCGGCGTCCCGCTGGCGCTGATGATGAACATCGGCCTGGTCCTGATGATCACGAACCTGGTGCTGGCCCACGTGCTGCGCAAGCGCCAGCCGCGCTGGGCGCTGTGGCTGGCGGTGCTGGCGATCCCCTGGCCGTTCGTGGCCGCGATCAGCGGGTGGGTCTTCCGCGAGGTGGGCAGGCAGCCGTGGCTGGTCTACGGCCTGCTGCGCACCGAGGACGCGGCCAGCCAGACCGACCCGACCACGATGCTGCTCTCGTTCCTCGCCTTCACCGCCATGTTCGCCGCGCTGGCGGTCCTCGACTGGCGGCTGCTGGCCAAGGTCGCCCGGCGCGGCCCGGCATCGACCCAGGAATTCGTCCCCCAGGAGGTGCGGGCGTGGTGACGCTGTGGTTCGTCCTGCTCGGTGTGCTCTTCGCCGGGTACTTCGCGCTCGCGGGCGCCGACTACGGCACGGCGCTGCTGCTGCGCGCGGCCCCGCCGCAGCGCCGCCGCGAGGTGCTGGCGGCGACCGGGCCGTTCTTCCTCGGCAACGAGGTGTGGCTGGTCGCGGCCGTCGGCGTGCTGTTCGGCGCGTTCCCCCGGCTGGAGGGCGAGCTGCTGTCGGCGCTCTACCCGGTGCTGGTGGCGCTGCTGGTCGCGCTCATCGGCTTCACCGCGGCGGTGCAGCTGCGCGGGCGGCTCGCCGAGGGCGCCAAAGCGGGCTGGGACGCGCTGATCGTCGGCGGCGCGGCGGTCGTCGCCGTCGGGTGGGGCGTGTTCCTCGGGGCGCTGCTGACCGGGCTGCCGCTGGACGCCGACGGGCGCCGGGTCGGCGGCATCTTCACCCCGGTGGTGGTCGTGTCCGGGCTGGCCTTCGCCGCGCTGGTCATCGTCCACGGCGCGGTGTTCCTGCGCTGGCGCTCCAGCGTCGACGTGCGCCGGCTGGTCCCGGCGCTGAGCCGGGTGGCCGCCGGGCTCGTGGCCGCCGTCGCGGTGCTGGCTGCCTTCGAGGTCGACGGCGTGGAACCGCTGATCGCCGTGCCGGGCGCGGCCGCGGTGATCGCGCTCGTGCTGGTGGCCCCGCGGCTGGGCCCGGCGAGGGCGACGCTGTGCACCGCGCTGGCGTGCGGGCTGCCGGTGCTGGTGGTCGGCGCGGCCCGCTGGCCGGTGGCGCTGGCCTCGACCGCCGACCCGGCGGGCACGCTCACCGTCGCCGAGGCCGCGGCGGGCCCGGCCACGCTGGGCGTGCTGATCTGGTTCGCCGCCCTGGTGCTGCCGCTGGTCGCGGCCTTCCAGGGCATGTGCTGGTGGGCCTTCCGCGGCGGCGAGCGGCCGGTGTTCTGGTGAACGCGGTCCCCGGCATCCGTAACTACCTGGCCGTCCTCGGGGTGTTCGGCGTCGGCACGGCGGTCGCGGTGCTGCTCCAGGCCGAGCTCCTCGCGGCGTTCCTGGTGGACCCGACCCTCCCGGCCGCCGCGCTCGCCGGGCTCGCGGTCGCGCTGCGGGCCGGGATCGGCTGGGTGCGCGAGGTCGTCGCGGCCCGCACCGCGGCCCGGGTGGGGCACGAGCTGCGCACCCGGGTGCTCGACGGGGCGCCCGGGGACGCGGGCGCGGCAGCCACCCTGCTCACCCGCGGCATCGACGCGCTGCGCCCGTACCTGGCCGGGTACCTGCCCGCGGTCATGGTCGCCGCGGTGGTCCCGGTCGCCGTGCTGGTGCGGCTGGCGTTCGTCGACCTCACCTCGGCGGTCGTGGTCGCGTTGACGCTGCCGCTGGTGCCGGTGTTCGCCGCGCTGGTCGGCAAGCACACCGCGGCGCGCATGCAGTGGTCGGCGCTGGCCCGCCTCGGCGGGCACTTCCTTGACGTCATGCGGGGCCTGCCCGTGCTGCGGCTGTTCCAGCGGGTGGAGGCCCAGTCGGTGACCGTGCGGGCGATGGCCCGCGCCCACACCGACCTGACGATGCGCACGCTGCGGGTGGCGTTCCTCTCGGCGCTGGTGCTGGAGCTGGTGGCCACGCTGTCGGTGGCGCTGGTGGCGGTGCCGGTCGGCCTGCGGTTGCTCTCCGGCGGGGTCTCGGCGCACACCGCCGTGCTGATCCTGGTGCTGACCCCGGAGGCGTACCTGCCGCTGCGGGCGGCCGGGGCGCGCTTCCACGCCAGCACCGACGGCCTGGTCGCGCTGAACTCGGCGCTGGCCGTGCCGCGCGCCCCCGCCCGGGGCACCGCGCGACCGCCCGACCTGCGCACCGCCGACATCGCCTTCGACGGCGTGACGGTGTCCTATCCGGACCGCGGGGAGGTGCTGCGCTCGGTCCGGCTGCGGATCGCGCCCGGCGAGCGGATCGCGGTGGCCGGGCCGAGCGGGGCGGGCAAGAGCACGCTGATCGCGGTGCTGCTCGGGCTGGTCGCGCCCACGTCCGGGCGGGTCGTGGTGGGCGGGGTCGACCTGCGCGAGCTGGACCAGGACGCCTGGCGCGAGCGGCTGTCGTGGGTGCCGCAGCGGCCGTGGCTGTTCGCGGGCGACGTCCGGTCCAATGTGGCCCTCGGCGGGCCTGCCGTGGACCGGGCGCTGGCCGCGGCGGACCTGGCCGGGGTGGCGGGGCCGGTGGGCTCGCTGTCCACCGGCGAGGCGCAGCGGGTCGCGCTGGCCAGGGCGCTGGCCCGGCCAGCCGACCTGGTCCTGCTGGACGAGCCGACCGCGCACCTGGACGGGACTGGCGAGCGCGTCCTGCTCTCGGCCTGGCGGGCGCTGGAGACGACCTCGCTGGTCGTCGCGCACCGCCCGGTGTTCCTGCGGGAGGCGTCGCGCGTGCTGGTCGTCCGGGATGGGGTGGTGTCATGAGGATCGCGTGGGCGGCCCTGGCGGCGACGGCCGCGGAACTGGCGGGCGTCGGGCTGATGGCGGCGGCCGGGTGGCTGCTGCTGCGGGCCGCCGAGCACCCGCCGCTGGGCGCGCTGGCCATCGCCATCGTGCTGGTCCGGACGCTGGCACTGGGCCGCGGCGGCCTGCGCTACGTCGAGCGGCTGACCGGCCACCGCGCGGTGTTGGAGCACATCACCGACCTGCGCGGCAGGCTCTTCGACGCCGCCGCCCGCCGCGGCCTGTCCCACGGCGACGCGCTGAGCCGCCTGGTGTCCGATGTGGACGCGGTGCAGGACGCCGTGCTGCGCTGCCTGCTGCCGTGGATCACCGCGGCTGCCGTGGGCCTGGCGGCGGCGGGCGCGGCCTTCCTCGTGGATCCCCGCGCGGGCGCGGTGGTGGCGGGCGGGCTGGTCCTGGCCTGCGCGGGTGTCCTGCGCCGGTCGGACACCGCGGGCCCGGCGCTGCGCGGCAGGCTCGCCGACGAGGCCGACGAGCTGATCGGCGGCGCGGCCGAGCTGGCCGTCTTCGGCGCGACCCCGCGCTTCCGCGACCGCGCCGTGGCCACGTCGGCCCGCATCGCGGTCCTGGACCGCGCGGCTCCGGACGGCTTCGCCGCCGCGTTCACCAGCGTCGTGGGCGGGGTGACCGCGCTGTCGGCGGGCATGCTGACCGCCCACCGCGGCCTCCCGGTGGTGGCCGCCGTCGTCCTGGGCTTGATCGGCGTCTTCGAGACGGTCGTCCCCGCCGTCATCGCCACCCGCCGCTGGCCCGCCGCCCGCGCGGCCCTCCGCCGCCTGCGCGACCTGCTCAACACCGAAACCGACACCGAACCCGAGGCCTGGGGCATCAGCACGCGCATCGCCCAGGAGATCTGCTCGGCGCCACCGGGCCGCAAGATCGCCCTGGTCGGCCCGAGCGGCTCGGGCAAGACGACGCTCCTGCGCGCCATCGCCGCCAACGCCGACCCCGCCGCCGTCCGCGGCGCCTTCGCCGATGACCACGTGTTCAATGCGACCCTGCGCGACAACGTCCTCCTCGGCACCGACGCCACCCCCGACGAGACCGCCCTGGCCCCCTGGCTGGCCACCCTCCCCGACGGCTGGGACACCGACCTGACGGCGACCACGCTGTCCGGCGGCCAACGCGCCCGCCTCCTGCTCGCCCGAGCCCTCACCGCCCGCCCGGCCATCCTCCTGCTGGACGAACCCGTCGAGGGCCTCGACCCGGCCACGGCCGACGCGCTCCTGACCGACGTCCTCGCCTACCCGGGCACGGTCGTCGTGGCCACCCACCGCCTGGCGGCCCTGCCCCACGTCGACGAGATCCTCGTCTTCGACAACGGCACGGTGACCCAGCAGGGCCCCCACGCCACCCTCGTGGCCGAGCCCGACTACTACCGCGAGCACTGGCTCAACGAACGCGCGTTGGATGAGCTCGTACTTCCCGCATCGGCGGCCGGTCGGTGATGTCGATGGTGGTGGTGTCGGGGAGCCATTCGCCGCCCACCTGGACGAACTGGGTCAGGTGGTTCGCGGCGACGGGGACGCCGCAGCGGGTGAAGACGGTGCCGAGGATCTGGCGGGCCATGATGCCCAGTTGCTGGAGGGAGCGGTTGCGGTGCTTGCGCACGCCCAGGTTGACCTGGGCGATCCCGTCGAGGCCGTAGGCGCGGTGGGCGTCGAGCAGCAGGCCGATCTCCACGCCGTAGCCGCTGGCGAAGGGGACGGACTCCAGGAAGGCGCGGGTGCCCGCGTACTCCCCGCCCAGCGGCTGGATGACCGCCGAGAGCTCCGGGCGCAGGGCGGAGAGCACCGGGCGGGCCAGCAGCTCGGTGACCCGGCCGCCGCCGGTGCCGTGCTCGGTGGTCTCCACGCGCAGCGGGCGGCGGTAGAAGCCCTTGACCAGGTGCACGCCGGAGGCGGTCAGCAGCGGGCCGAGCAGGGTCGGGACGAAGGCCGGGTCCGGGTCGACGAGGTCGGTGTCGAGGAAGACCAGCAGGTCGCCGGTGGTGGCGGCCAGGGAGCGCCACAGCACCTCGCCCTTGCCGGGCAGCGGCGGCAGGTCGGGCAGCACGTCGTCGCGGGCCACCACCCGCGCGCCCGCGGCGGCCGCGACCTCGGCGGTGCGGTCGGTCGAGCCGGAGTCGACCACGACCAGCTCGTCGACCAGCGTGCCCAGCAGCGGGCGGACCGAGGCCACCACCGCGCCGACGGTCGCCTCCTCGTCCAGCGCGGGCAGCACGACGCTCACCGTGCGCGCGCCCTTGGCCAGGACCAGCTGCGAGACCGTCCACTCCGGGCTCTGCCAGACCAGCGCGGTCACGCCAGCGCCCGCACGGCCCTGGCGGGCGGGCGGGTGCCCGCGATGCCCGCGACCATGTCCACCACGTGCCGGGTGCGCCGGACCTCGTGGGCGCGGAAGACGCGCGCGCCCGCCCACGCCGACACCGCGGTCGCGGCCAGGGTGCCGTCCACCCGCTCGTCCAGCTCGACGCCGAGGGTCTCGCCGACGAAGTCCTTGTTGGACAGCGCCATCAGCACCGGCCAGCCGGTGTCGACCAGCCGGTCGAGGTGGCGCAGCAGGGCGAGGCCGTGCCAGGTGTTCTTGCCGAAGTCGTGGGTCGGGTCGATCAGCACGCCCTCGCGCGGCACGCCGATGGCGACCATGCGCTCCGCCCGGGCGACCAGCTCGGCGACGACCTCGCCGACCACGTCGGCGTAGCGGACGCGGTGCGGGTCGGTGCGGGGGGCGGCGCCCCCGGTGTGCGAGCAGACGATGCCCACGCCGTGCTCGGCGGCGACCTCGGCCAGCCGCGGGTCGGCCCCGGCCCAGGTGTCGTTGATCAGGTCGGCCCCCGCGGCGCAGACCGCGGCCCCGACCTCGTGGCGCCAGGTGTCGACGCTGATCACCACGTCGGGGTGCCGCTCGCGGACCGCCTCGACCATCGGCACGACCCGGCGGGCCTCCTCCGCGGCGTCCACGGCCTCCCCGTGCGAGCCCGCCCGCACCCCGCCGATGTCGATGATGTCCGCCCCGTCGGCCACGGCCCGGTCGACGGCGGCGAGCGCGGCCTCGGCGGCGAAGGTCGCGCCGCGGTCGTAGAAGGAGTCGCGGGTGCGGTTGACGATCGCCATGACGAGGGCGCGATCCTGGGGGACGGCGCGGGCGCCAAAGCGAAGAATCGTCACGAAACCCCATTTTACCGACGTGAGGCAGGTCTCCTCGGGGTCGGTGGGCCCGGGGCCGGGGAACTACAGTTGAAGCCGACTGAGGAGGACCAGCCGTGCTCTACCGCGCCCTGCGTGTCGTGCTCTCGTTCTTGACGAGGGTGTTCCTCCGCCCGGTGGTCACCGGCGCGGAGCTGGTCCCGGAGAAGGGGCCGGTGATCCTGGCTGTCAACCACCTGTCGGTGATCGACAGCTTCCTGGTCCCGATGATGGTCCGCAGGCCGGTCAGCTTCCTGGCCAAGGCCGAGTACTTCCAGGGCGGCTCCCCCCGCAAGCGGCTGGTCGCCACCCTGTTCACCGCCCTCGGCGCGATCCCGGTCGACCGCGACAACAGCCGCGCCGCCCTGGCCTCCCTCGACGTCGCAGGCGAGGTGCTCGACCGCGGCGCGGCGTTCGCCATCCACCCGGAGGGCACCCGCTCGCTGGACGGCAAGCTGCACCGCGGCCGCACCGGGGTGGCGCAGCTGGCGCTGGAGCACAAGGCGTGCGTGGTCCCGGTCGGCGTCATCGGCACCGACAAGGTCCTCCCGGCGGGGGCGAAGTTCCCCCGCCGCCACCGCCCGGAGATCCGCTTCGGCGCCCCCCTGTACTTCGACCGCTACGAGGGCCTGACCAACTCCCTGCCCATCCGCCGCGCGGTCACCGACGAGATCATGTACGCGATCATGGAGCTGTCCGGGCAGGAGTACGTCGACTCCTACCACAAGCGCTCCAGCGACCCCGCCGCCTAGCCCGCCGCGCAGGCGTCCAGCGCCTCCTCCACCGACCGGGTGAGGAGGACGGCGTCGAGGGCGGCCGGGCTGGCGAAGCCGCGGGTGGCCAGGTCCCTGGTCCAGGCCAGCAGGCCCGCCCAGTGGTCGTCGGGGTCGAGGAGGACCACCGGCTTGCGGTGCATGCCGAGGTAGCGCGAGGTCCAGACCTCGAACAGCTCCTCGCACGTGCCCAGGCCGCCCGGGAGGGCCAGGAAGGCGTCCGCGCGCTCGTCCATCTCGCGCTTGCGCTCGCGCATCGTGTCGACCACGACGAGCTCGTCGGCCTCCGGGTCGGCCTTCTCCAGGTTGACCAGGCCGTGCGGGATCACCCCGACGGTCTTGGCCCCGCCGCGGCGGGCGGCGCGGGCGAGCACGCCCATCATCGCCGCCGACGAGCCGCCCCAGACCAGCGACCAGCCGCGGGCGGCCAGGCCTGCGCCCACGGCGTCGGCGATGTCGAGGTACGCCTGCGGGACGTTGTCGTTAGAGCCGCAGTACACGCAAAGCCTCAGTGCGTGTCGAGCCATGCCTGATAAGCCTCCTCGACCACGCGCACCGCGTCGTCGACGTCGTCGGTCAGGTGGAGCAGGGCGAGGTCCTTCTCGCCGATCTTGCCCGCGGCGTGCACCGAGTCCCGCAGCCAGGCGTGCAGGCCCGACCAGTACTCGGTGCCGAACAGCACGACCGGGAACTTGGTGACCTTCTTCGTCTGCACCAGCGTCAGCGCCTCGAACAGCTCGTCAAGGGTGCCGAACCCGCCGGGCAGGCAGATGAACGCCTGGGAGTACTTGATGAACATCGTCTTGCGGGCGAAGAAGTAGCGGAAGTTCACGCCCAGGTCGACCCACGGGTTGAGGCCCTGCTCGAAGGGCAGCTCGATGCCCAGGCCGATGGACAGCCCGCCCGCCTCCGACGCGCCCCGGTTGACCGCCTCCATCGTCCCCGGGCCGCCGCCGGTGATCGTGGCGAAGCCCGCGGCCGCCAATGCCGCGCCGATCTCCCGGCCGGTCGCGTACTCGGGGTCGTCGCGGCCGGTGCGGGCCGAGCCGAACACCGTGACCGCGCGCGGGACCTCGGCGAGCGCGCCGAAGCCCTCGACGAACTCGGCCTGGATGCGCAGCACGCGCCACGGGTCGGTGTGCACCCAGTCGCTGGGGCCGCGGGAGTCGAGCAGGCGCTGGTCGGTGGTCGTCGCCTCGTCGCTGCGCCCGCGGCGCAGGGTGACGGGGCCGCGCTGCTTCTCGCGCGGGTGCGGGTCCTCGGTGGTCACCCCGGCGAGTGTAGGGAACGGCGTGCGGGCGCGGCGGCGTCGGAGCGGGCATGACGGCCGACATCGACAAATCCCTGCGCGCCCTCCGGAGCCGGATCGCCGCGCTGGAGGAGCAGCGCGCCGCCGACCGCGACGCCCTGCCCGCGCGGCTCATCGCCCCGGCGCTGGCCGCGGCCGCCGTGGTGCTCACCGCCCTGCCGTGGGTGACCGACCGCAAGGTCGACCGCACGCTGTGGGGCATGGTCGGCGACCACGGCCAGGCGCTCGCCCTGCTCGCCGCGGTCCTGGCGCTGGCGGGCACTGCGGTGTGGTCGGCCTGCGCCGAGTCGGTCGGCGCCGGGGCCAAGGCCGCCGCGGGCGCCCTGGGCCTGGCCGCGGCGGCGCTGCTGGTCTGGCTGGGCACGACCGCCGACGGCGCCTGGTGGCCCGCGCCCTGGCTGCTGCTGGCCTGCGTCCCCGCCCTGGTGGCGGCGACCGCCGTCAGGCGGTGATGAACCGGGTCAGCACCTCGGCGCAGCGGCGGATGTCGGCCTCGGCGACGTTCTCCTGCTGGGTGTGGGCCAGCGTCGGGTCGCCGGGGCCGAAGTTGACCGCCGGGATGCCTCGGGCGGCGAAGCGGGAGACGTCGGTCCAGCCCAGCTTGGCCACCGGGGCGCCGCCGGCGGCGGCGACCAGGCTCTGCGCGGCGGGGGTCGACAGGCCGGGCAGGGCGCCAGCGGCGAAGTCGACGACGGTGAGGTCGCCGAGCACCTCGCGCAGGTGGGCCTCGGCGTCGGCGGGCGAGCGGTCCGGGGCGAAGCGGTGGTTGACCACCAGCACGGCCTCGTCCGGGACGACGTTGCCCGCCACCCCGCCCGAGATCGACACCGCCTGCAGGCCCTCCCGGTACACGCACCCGTCGATCTCGACCGTGCGCGGCTGGTAGGCCGCCAGCGCCCGCAGCGGCCGCTCCAGCGCGTGGATGGCGTTCTCCCCCATCCACCCCCGGGCCGTGTGCGCGCGCACGCCCTTGGTGCGCACCTCGACGCGCATCGTGCCCTGGCAGCCCGCCTCGACCACGGCGTTCGACGGCTCGCAGACGATCGCCAGGTCGCCTTCCATCCACCCGGGCAGCTCGCGCTCGATGCGGGTCAGCCCGTTGCTGGCGAAGTCGATCTCCTCGCAGTCGTAGAAGATGAAGGTCAGGTCGTGCGCGGGGGCGGTCACCGCGGCGGCCAGGTGGAGCATGACCGCGTCGCCGCCCTTCATGTCGACGGTGCCCAGGCCGTGCAGCACGCCGTCGGTGCGGCGCAGCGGCAGGTTGCCGTTGACCGGGACGGTGTCCAGGTGCCCGGCGAAGACCACCCGGGACGGCTTGCCCAGCGCGGTGCGGGCCAGCACGGCGTTGCCGGAGCGGATGACCTCCAGGTGGGGGGCCTGCGCCCGCAGCGCGGCCTCCACGGCGTCGGCCAGCGCGGCCTCCTCCCGGGAGACGCTCGGCACGTCCACCAGGGCGGCGGTCAGCTCGACGGGATCGGCGGTGATGTCCAGGACGTGGGTCACGTCCCGCCACGCTATACGGTGGACCGCGTGAGCAGTGCAGACACCACCGGCGCGAGCGGCGCAGGACTGGCCACCACCACCCCGGACGGGACCGTGCTCGACGTCTGGTTCCCGCACCCGGAACTGGGCGCGCACGAGACCTCGGGAACCACCCGGACCAGCGACTTCGTGGAGCAGGTCGGGCGCGACGACGACCGCGGCGTCGAGGTCGCCGCGGTGCGGACGACCATCGCCGACCTCTCGGCGCCCCCGGTCGACGCCTACGACGTCTACCTGCGCCTGCACCTGATCTCGGCCCGGCTGGTCAAGCCGCACGGGGCCAACCTCGACGGGGTGTTCGGCCTGCTCAGCAACGTCGTGTGGACCAACTTCGGGCCGTGCGCGGTGGCGGGCTTCGAGGACGTGCGGCTGCGCCTGCGCGCCCGCGGCCCGGTGACCGTCTACGGCGTGGACAAGTTCCCCCGGATGGTCGACTACGTCCTGCCCACCGGCGTCCGCATCGCCGACGCCGACCGGGTCCGCCTCGGCGCGCACCTGGCCGAGGGCACGACGGTCATGCACGAGGGCTTCGTCAACTTCAACGCGGGCACGCTCGGCGCGTCGATGGTCGAGGGCCGCATCTCCGCGGGCGTGGTGGTCGGCGACGGCTCCGACGTCGGCGGCGGCGCGTCGATCATGGGCACGCTCTCCGGCGGCGGCAAGGAGACCATCGCCATCGGCGAGCGCTGCCTGATCGGGGCGAACGCCGGTGTCGGCATCTCCCTGGGCGACGACTGCGTGGTCGAGGCCGGGCTGTACGTGACCGCCGGGACCAAGATCTCGTTACCCGACGGCACGACGGTCAAGGCCCGCGAGCTGTCGGGGCAGAGCGGGCTGCTGTTCCTCCGCAACTCCACCACCGGCGCGGTCGAGGTCCGCCAGCGCACCGGGCAGGGCATCGCGCTGAACGCCGCGCTGCACGCGAACTGACTAACCTGGCTGGATGGGCGCTCCGACCAGGCGCGTCCGGGCCCAGCTCGACCGCCAGGTCCGGGCGCTCATCCAGCACGCGGACGGGGTCCGCGGCTCCCATGACCCCGAGCACGTGCACCAGCTGCGCGTCGCCGTCCGACGGGCGCGGGCCGTGCTCAAGGCCACCAGCACCCACAAGCACCTGCAAGCCGAGCTGAAGTGGCTCGGCGGGGTGTGCGCCGACGTCCGCGACGCCGACGTCCTGCTCGCCCGCCTGCGCGCCTCGGCCGCCGGGTTCGACGCCGACGAGCGCGCCGCCGTCGACCGCCTGCTCGACGGCGTGGCCGAGCAGCGCCGGGGCGCCCGCAGGCACCTGCTGGCCGCACTGCGCAGCACCCGCTTCCGCGCCTTGGTCTCCTCGCTGGCGGAGGCGGCGCGGGCCGTCGAGCCCGCCGCGGTGGCGCTGCCGCACCGCAAGTTCGCCAAGGCGCTGGCACGGCTCGGTGACGACCCGGGCGATGAGGACCTGCACCGCCTGCGCATCCGCGGCAAGCGCCTGCGCTACGCCGCCGAGTTGCGGGGCAAGAAGGCGAAACCGCTGGTCAAGGCCACCAAGAAGCTGCAAGGCGTGCTCGGCGAGCACCAGGACGCCGCCGTCGCGGTCGCCCGCGTCCGCGCGCTGCTGGCGGCGATGGGCGGCGCTGTCCCGGTGGACGTGGCGCTGGTCGCCGGGCGGCTCATCGAACGCGAGCACGCGCGCCGGGCCGAGTCCCGGGCGCGCTGGCGGGCGGCAGCGGCCGAGGTCGGGAAGCGGGCTGCCGCGCTGTCGGGACGATCACACCTTACCGACGGGTAATGTGGTGGCCACGGTCGGTGTGCTACCCCTGACGGAGGGCACACGCATCCGATCCGGAGGCACGCGATGACGGCACCAGTGGTCGAGCAGGTCGTGGACACCGACCGGTACCCGCCGGGCGACCCGGCGGTGGTGGCCGCCGCAAGGGCCGAGCTGGCCGAGTCCGGGTGCTGCGTGCTCCCCGACTTCATCCGCCCGCACCTGCGCGAGGCCCTGCGCCGCGAGGGCGAGCAGATCGCCCCGCTGGCGCACTACGAGACCGAGACCGTCAACGCCTACAACATCCCCGTCGACAGCGACCTGCCCGAGGACCACCCGGGCCGCCGGACGATGGTGCGCGGCAACGCCTTCGTGCCGTGGGACCGCATCCCGGCCACGGCGATCATCCACCGGCTCTACACCAGCCCGCAGTTCCAGCGGTTCGTCGCCGACTGCTTCGAGCTGCCCGAGGTGCACCCGCTGGCCGATCCGCTGGCCGGGCTGTGCCTCAACGTCGTGCGGCCGGGGATGGCCCACCCGTGGCACTTCGACACCAACGAGTTCACCGTCAGCATGCTGACGCAGGCGGCCGAGCGGGGCGGCGACTTCGAGTACTGCCCCAACATCCGCTCGGCCGACGCGGAGAACTTCGCCGACGTGCGCGGCGTGCTCGACGGCGACACCCGGCTCGTGCGGCGGCTGGCCCTGCGGCCCGGCGACCTGCAGCTGTTCAAGGGCCGGTACTCCCTGCACCGGGTCACCGAGGTCGGCGGCGCGACCCAGCGGCACTCGGCGATCTTCGCCTACAGCCTGCGCCCCGGCGTGGTCGGCAGCCCGGCGCGCACCCGGCAGCTCTTCGGCCGGGTGCTGCCCGCGCACGAGCGCCGCCCGGTGCGCGGCGACGGCCTCCTGGACTGACGGCCTCCTGGACTGACGATGGACTTCGACGCCACGGGCAAGGTCTCCCTCGACCACATCTACACCGCGCCGGACCCGCGCCCGTTCTTCAGCACCCTGCGCGGCCTGGACTACCGCGTGCCGCAGCTGGCCAAGCCGCACTTCACCGACCTGATCGCCCGCTGCGGTGCGCGGCGGGTGCTCGACATCGGCTGCTCCTACGGCGTCAACGCCGCGCTGCTGCGCTGCGACCTGACGATGGACGAGCTGTTCGACCGCTACCCCGCCGACGACCGCACCCGCGCCGAGCTGCTGGTGGCCGACCGCGAGCTGGTCCGCACCCGCGGGCGCCCGGCGTGGTTCGCCGGCCTGGACGCCTCCCGCCCCGCGCTGGACTACGCCCTGGCCGCGGGCTTCCTCGACGCCGCCGTGCACGCCGACCTGGAGACCGACGAGCCCACCCCCGCCCAGCGGGCGCTGTTCGACACCATCGACCTGGTGATCTCCACCGGCTGCATCGGGTACGTGACCGAGGCGACCCTGGCCCGCGTCGCAGGCGCCAGGACCCCGTGGATGGCGCACTTCGTGCTGCGCATGTTCCCCTTCGCCCCCATCGCCGACCGCCTCGACGCCCTCGGCTACCAGACCGAGGTGGTCGACCGGATGTTCCCGCAGCGCCGCTTCGCCTCCGTCGAGGAGCAGGAGCAGGTGCTCGACACCCTCGCCCAGGCGGGCGTGGACCCGTCCGGGTGGGAAACCGGCGGGTGGCTCTACGCCCGATTGCACATCTCCCGGCCCCGCGCCAGAGTTCTCCCCTGATCCCCTCCGCCAGGGAAGGTTGCCCCTGTGACGACGTTCGCCCACGAGGACCGGCTGCCCCGCGTGCCGCTGCCTGCCCTGGAGGAGTCGTGCGCCCGCTTCCTCAGCTGGTGCGCGCCGCTGCTCACCCCGGCCGAGCTGGCCGAGACCGAGGCCGCCGTGGCCGACTTCCTGCGCCCGGACGGCGTCGCCCGCTCGCTGCACGCCGAGCTGGAGAAGTTCGACGCCACCGAGGGCGTGCGCAGCTGGCTGGACCTGTTCTGGCCGTCGCGCTACCTGGGTCGGCGGGACCGGATCGCGCTCAACGCGAACTTCTTCTTCCTGTTCGAGGACTCCCCGCTGGGCCAGGTCGAGCGGGCGGCCGCGCTGGTGTCGGCCGCGGTGGACTACAAGCTGGCGCTGGACGCCGAAGCCGTGCCGCCGGTGGTGGTGCGCGGCCGGCCGCAGTCGATGGAGCAGCAGAAGTTCCTGTTCTCCACCACCCGCATCCCCGGCCCGGTCCAGGACACCGTGCGCGCGCCGTACGGCAACGGGTGGGACGGGCCATCGCCTGCCCAGCACATCGCGGTCTTCCACAAGGGCGCGGTGTTCGCGCTGGACGTGTTCGCCGACGGCCTGCCCCACGCGCCCGAAGCGCTCGCCGACGCCCTGCGCGCGATCATGGCCGACGCCGCGCGCCCGGCCGCACCGGTCGGCCACCTGACGACGATGGCCCGCGCGGAGTGGGCGGCGGCGCGGGAGCGGCTGCGGGCGGCCAACGCCGAGGCGCTGGAGGTCATCGAGTCGGCGCTGTTCTGCCTGTGCCTGGAGGACTGCGCCCCCGTCGACGCGAAGGCCGCGTGCGACCAGCTCCTGCACGGCGACAGCGGCAACCGCTGGTTCGACAAGGCCGTGTCGCTGGTCGTCTTCGCCGACGGCCGGGCGGGCATCAACGTCGAGCACTGCGGCCTCGACGGCACCACGATCCTGGCCTTCACCGACGCCCTGCTGCGCCCGATCATCCCGCGGTCCACCGCCTTCGCCCCCGGCACGCCCGCCGCGCGCCCGGTGGAGTTCACCGTGGACGACGCGCTGCGCGCCGACATCGCCGAGGCCGCGGCGTCCTTCGCCGACTACGCCGCGGGCACGGCGACCACGACCGTCTCCTTCCCCGGCTTCGGCTCCACCGCCATCAAGGCGCTGGGCATGTCACCGGACGCCTTCGTGCAGATGGCCTACCAGTTGGCGCACAAGCGTTCCAAGGGCCTGGTCGGCGCGACCTATGAGTCGATCGCCACCCGCCAGTTCCAGAACGGCCGCACCGAGGCGATGCGGGTCGTGACGCCGGAGGTCCTGGCGTTCGTCGAGGCGATGGAGACCGGCAGCCCCGACCGCGCCGCCGCCTTCCGCGCCGCGGCGCAGGCCCATGTGGCCAGGGCGAAGGAGTGCCAGGCGGGCCTGGCGCCCGAGCAGCACCTCTGGGAGCTCCAGTGGATCCAGCGCCGCCAGGGCGGCACCACCCCCATGCCGCTGTTCGACTCCCCCGGCTGGCGGATCATGCGCGACGACTACCTGAGCACGTCCTCAGCCCCGTCGACCACGATCCAGTACTTCGGCTTCGGCTCCACCAGCGAGCAGTGCATCGGCGTGGCCTACGTGCTGCTGCCCGACCGCTTCAACGTCTACCTGAGCACCCCGCGCGCCGTCGCCGCCGAGATGACCGCCTTCGCCGACCACCTGCGCGACGCCGTGCCCGAGCTGGCGGCCCTGCTCAGGGAGTGAGGCACGCCCGACCGATCACGCCGACGCGCGGGCGGCGATCGCGTCGAGCACGTCCGCGTGCTGGTCGGGCACCCCGATGGCGAGGGCCAGCTCACCGCTGGCCGCGGTCAGGGTGAAGGTGAAGAAGGAGCAGCACTGCGACTCCCGCACCACCAGCTCAGCCGCCCGGGCAGCCACCTCGGGCGTCGCCTCCAACGCGATCCGCAGCCCGGTCGGCCCCGTCCGCTCCAGCCCGCGCAGCGCCTCGGCGAACAACCCGTCGAACTCCGCCACGCGCAACGGCTGCTCGGCGGTGGGGAGCGTGCAGGCGGCGGGAGCCCAGTTGTCGGTCATGCCACCACGGTAGTCCCGATCAGACCGCGGACGGCCGGACGGCGACAGCCGGTCACGCCATGGTCAGGCGCACGACTGCGGCGGTGATGCGCTCGTCGGTGGCGGTCAGCGCGATGCGGACGTGGTGGGTGGCGGTGGGGCCGTAGAAGGGGCCGGGGGCGGCGAGGATGCCGTGGTCGGCCAGCCAGGAGACGGTGTCCCACGCCGGTTCGCCGCGGGTGGCCCACAGGTACAGGCCCGCCTCGGAGTGGTCGACGGTGAAGCCCGCCTCGGTCAGCGCCGCGCGCAGCGCCTCGCGGCGGCGGCCGAAGCGCGCCTTCTGGGCCACGACGTGCTCGTCGTCGGCGAGGGCCGCGGCCATCGCCGCCTGCACCGGGAACGGGACGATCATGCCGGCGTGCTTGCGGATCTCCAGCAGCCGTGCGACCAGCGCGGGGTCACCGGCGATGAACCCGGCGCGGTAGCCCGCGAGGCTGGAGGACTTCGACAGCGAGTGCACCGCGAGCAGGTTGGTGAAGTCGCCGTCGCACACCGACGGGTGCAGGATCGACACCGGCTCGGCGTCCCACCCCAGCGACAGGTAGCACTCGTCCGACGCGACGACCACACCGCGCTCGCGGGCCCAGTCGACGACCTTGCGCAGGTGCTCGACGGGGAGCACCTTGCCCGTCGGGTTGGCGGGCGAGTTCAGCCACAGCAGCGAGGGCGTCGCCGGGCCGATCTGGGTCAGGCTGTCCGCCCGCAGCACCGACGCGCCCGCCAGCAGCGCGCCGACCTCGTAGGTCGGGTACGCGACCTCGGGGATCACCACGGACTTGGCGCCCAGCAGCGTCGGCAGCCAGGCCACCAGCTCCTTGGACCCGATGGTCGGCAGCACCGCGGCCGGGTCGAGCCCGACCACCCCGTACCGGCGGGCCATCGCCGCGACCGCGGCCGCGCGCAGGGCGGGCGTGCCGTGCGTGGTGGGGTAGCCGGGGACCTCCGACACCGACGCGAGCGCGTCGCGGATCACCGCGGGCACCGGGTCGACCGGCGTGCCGACCGACAGGTCGACCACGCCGTCGGGGTGCGCGCGGGCACGGGCGGCGTGGTCGGCCAGGCTGTCCCAGGGGAAGTCGGGAAGCGCGCTCACTCGTCGTGGGAGCGCGGTTCCAGCGCCTTGATCCAGTCGGGGTCGTTGCTGGTCTTGCCGGTCTTGGACGCACCGCCGGGGGAGCCGAGCTCGTCGAAGAAGTCCACGTTCGCCTTGGTGTAGGCGGCCCACTGGTCGGGCACGTCGTCCTCGTAGTAGATGGCCTCGACCGGACAGACCGGCTCGCACGCGCCGCAGTCCACGCACTCGTCGGGGTGGATGTAGAGCATCCGTTCCCCCTCGTAGATGCAGTCGACAGGGCACTCCTCGATGCAGGCCTTGTCGAGCAAATCAACGCAGGGCTCGGCGATCACGTACGTCACTGCGGTCTCCTGCTCCTTCTATCTTCGACGGCGCGCAGGCGTCCTACTGCGCGACACCGGCCAGTATCCCCTGCCCACCAGCCTGCCACGCAGCAGGTGCCATGTTGCTCACAATGCAGGAGTCGCCTACCGAGCACTCCCGGAGTGGGGTAGTGCACCCGATGGGGTCAGCCCCGGTGCTGCCGGTCCGCCCCGGCGGCGGGCTGGGGGTGGGCGGCCATCCACTTGCGGGCCTTCTTGGCGGCGCGCTTGAGGGCGGAGCGCTCGCCCAGGTAGTCGCCGAGGGCGCCGACCAGGGGGAGCATGCCGATGGCCTGGTGGTAGAAGCGGCCCTGGGGGCGCTTGTCGAGTTCCGAGCCGAGGGCGTGGAGGGTGCGGCCGAAGCGCCAGAGGGTGCCTGCGGCGGCCTTGAGGGTGACGCGGCCGTGCTTGCTCGTGCTGGTGTCGAGGTCCTCGACGAGGGCGGCGGTGGCGGCGTCCTCCTCGGCGTCGGTGAGGTGGTCGCCGATGCCCGCCGCCAGGTCGGGGGCGATGTCGCGGTCGAACAGGACGTGGGCGATCATCCGGACCCGGGTCGCGGCGTCCAAGCCGTTCTCCATGCCGATCGCGGAGAGGACCAGGCCCTGGCCTGCGGAGGCCAGCGTCGTCTGGATCGGCAGCCGGTCAGCCAGCGCGCCGCCGATGCCGGGGATCGCGGCGATCAGCACGGTGAAGCGGCCGACCCGGTTGAGCCACCAGTCCTCCCGCTGGCCCACCGTCATCCGCTCCCACGCCTCGGTGCCGGGCACCCGCAGGTGCTCAAGACCCGACCGCAGCCGCTCGCGGATCGACTTGTCGACTTTCTCCAGCTGCTCGCGGTCCTCCCGGTCGGCGGCCGTCAGGACCTTGCGGACCAGGAAGAACGGGTTGGAGTCGCGCAGGGCGTCCAGCAGCGGCGCGGTGGCGCGCACGAACGGGCGCAGCACCGACACCACGTGCTTGTCGGTGATGTACTCGGCCACCCGCCCAGTCTGGGCGATCAGCGCCGGTCCCGCAGGGTCAGCGGCGCTCGCCGCGCGCGATGGCCGCCTTGGCCATCACGTCGCCGATGCGGAAGGCGGCCGGGAACGCCCCCGCGCCCAGCAGCAGGAGCATCCGCCAGTCCGCCAGCACGATCCGGTCGCCGCCGGGGCCGATGAGCACGAACAGCAGCAGCGTGCCCAGCCACACCCACAGCGGCCCGCCTGCGACCGCGGGCCGGGGCCGCACCTCGGCGGCCGCCCCCACCAGCCACCACAGGCTCACCCCGGCCACCAGCGCCGAGATCGGGAACGGCAGCCCGCCCAGGTCGGGCAGCAGCGTCCCGTCGAAGCGCAGCGGCAGGAAGAACAGCTCGAAGACCGCGAGCACGGCGCTGAGGACCAGCAGGCCCCCGAGGGAGCCGCGCTCGCGGGTCACCGGTCCGCGCCCGCGTGCTCGACGGGGGCCAGCCCGCCGAACAGGTCGGTCTCGGCCGGGCCGGAACCCGAGGCCAGCACGTAGCACTCGGTGTCGAGCACCGGCTGGGCGATGCCGTTGGACAGCGCGTAGGCCATCGCGCCGTCGTCGCCCTGCCAGACGCCCACCTGGGTCGCGTGGGCGCGCAGGGCGCGCAGCTTGGCGGGCAGGTGGTCGCCGATGGCCACCCGGGTGGTGATCTCGCTGTCGGCGACGACCGGCAGCTCGCCGGGCTCGGGCATCCGGTACGGCAGGTCGACGCCCTCAAGGGCGGCCAGCCCGGCGGCCACATCGGCCTCGGACACCACGGCGTAGTACAGCCGCTGCACCTCGGGGCAGGTCGCCAGGGCGGCGACGGTGATGTCGTGGGCCCGGATGTGGTCGGGGTGGCCGTAGCCGCCGTCGGGCCCGTAGGTGACGACCACCTGCGGGCGCACGTCGGCCAGGATCGCCGCCAGCGCGGCGGCCTGCTCGTCGGGGTCGCCGCCGATGAAGGCGCGCGGGTGGGCGTTGGCGGGGGTGTCGACCATGCCCGAGTCGCGCCAGCGGCCCATGCCGCCGAGGTAGCGGTGGTCGGAGACGCCGAGCGCGGCGCACGCGGCGCGCAGCTCGGCCACCCGGTAGCCGCCGAGCTGGTCGGCGGCGTGCGCGCCGAGCTGGGCCAGCGATTCGGGGATGATCTCGCCCTCCTCGCCCAGCGTGCAGGTCACCAGGGTCACCTGCACGCCCGCGGCGGCGTAGCGGGCGATGGTCCCGCCGGTCCACAGGCTCTCGTCGTCCGGGTGCGCGTGGACGAGCAGCAGTCGTGGTGGGGCTGTCAGCATCGGGGTCAGCCTATGCGCGGTAGGGCGATGCGGGCGCGCGGACCCCTGGTCCGGCGCGCCCGCATCGGCGTCCAGCGGAGAAGTGGATCTTCTCCGGTCGGTCACCCTACTACGGCAGGACCTGCCGCTCCTCGGCGAAGTGGCACGCCGAGACGGTGGCCCCGTGGGCCACCAGCGGCGGCTCCTCGGTGGCGCAGATGTCCTGGGCCTTCCAGCAGCGCGTGCGGAACCGGCACCCCGACGGGGGGTTGGCCGGGCTGGGCACGTCGCCGGTCAGCACGATCCGCTGCCGCTGCCGCTCCTGCTTGGGGTCGGGCACCGGCACCGCGGACAGCAGCGCCTGGGTGTAGGGGTGGGTCGGCCGCTCGTAGATGGAGTGGCGGTCGCCGATCTCGACGATCTTGCCGAGGTACATGACCGCGACCCGGTGCGAGATGTGCCGGACCACCGACAGGTCGTGGGCGACGAACAGGTACGCCAGCCCCAACCGCTCCTGCAGTTCCTCCAGCAGGTTGACCACACCCGCCTGGACCGAGACGTCCAGGGCCGACACCGGCTCGTCCAGCACGATCATCTTCGGGTCCAGGGCCAGCGCGCGGGCGATGCCGATGCGCTGGCGCTGGCCGCCGGAGAACTCGTGCGGGTAGCGGTTGCGGTGCTCGGGGTTGAGGCCCACCAGCTCCAGCAGCTCGTCCACCCGGCGCTGGATCTTGCGGTCGTCGCCGTAGCGGTGGATGCGCAGCGGCTCGGCCACCACGTCGTTGACCTGCCAGCGCGGGTCCAGCGATGCGTACGGGTCCTGGAAGACGATCTGCATGTCCTTGCGCATCGGCCGCAGCTGCGCGGGCGAGAGCGTGGTCAGCTCGCGCCCCTCGAACCGCACCGACCCCGAGGTCGGCTTGTGCAGCTGCAGGATGGCCCGCCCGGTGGTGGACTTGCCGCAGCCGGACTCGCCGACCAGGCCCAGGGTCTCGCTGCGGTGGAGGGTCAGGCTGACCCCGGCCACGGCCTGCACCTCGGCCACCGTGCGCGGGATGATCCCGCCGCCGCGCACCGGGAAGGTCTTGACCAGGTCGGTGACCTCCAGCAGCGGCGCGCTGCCGGTCTCGGCGGCCTGCGGGTCCGCCTTGGCGTATGTCTCGGTCATGACGATGGGCCTTCCTGCCGCAGCCGCTGCTCGATCGCCGCGACGTCGTCGCCCGCCTCGGCGGCGGGCTGCACCGGGGTCACGGTGTCGTCGATGGTGCCGATCTCCTCGTGCTCGAAGAGCCGCTCGGGGTTCGGCAGCGAGGCCAGGTGCTGCCAGCGGTGGCAGCGGCCGGTGTGGTTGGCCGCGTCGGTGGTCACCAGCTGCGGCTCGACCTGCTTGCACTCGTCGATGACCAGCGGGCAGCGCGGGGAGAACGAGCAGCCGCTGGGCAGGTTGATCAGCGAGGGCGGCGCCCCCAGGATCGGGGTGAGCCGCTTGCCCAGCATGGTCGGGTCCGGCAGCGAGCCGAGCAGGCCGACGGTGTAGGGCATCCGGGGGCGGTCGAACACGTCGTCGACCGGCCCGGCCTCCACGACCGTGCCCGCGTACATCACCTGCACGCGGTCGACCATGCCCGCGACGACACCCAGGTCGTGGGTGATCATCACGATGGCCGCGTCCGTCTCGTCGCGGATGCGCAGCATGGTCTCCAGGATCTGCGCCTGGACGGTCACGTCGAGGGCCGTGGTCGGCTCGTCGGCGATGATCACGTCCGGGTCGTTGATGATCGCCATGGCGATCACCACGCGCTGGCGCATGCCGCCGGAGAACTCGTGCGGGTACTGGTTGGCCCGCTTCTGCGGCTCCGGGATGCCGACGAGCTCCAGCGCCTCGACGGCCTTGGCCCAGGCGACCTTCTTGGCGACGTCGTGGTGGGCCTTGTAGGCCTCCGCGAGCTGCCAGCCGATGGTGAAGACCGGGTTCAGCGAGGTCATCGGGTCCTGGAAGATCATGGCGATGCCGTTGTTGCGGATGCCCTGCATCTGCTTGTACGACTGCCCGACCAGCTCCCGGTCCCGGAACTTGATCGACCCGGTGATCTTGGCGGAGCGGGGCAGCAGGCCCATGACCGCCATCGAGGACACCGACTTGCCCGATCCGGACTCGCCGACGATGCCGAGCACCTCGCGGGGGCGCAGCGAGTAGGACACGTTGCGCACCGCGCGCACGTCGCCGTCGTCGGTCGGGAAGGTGACCGAGAGGTCGTCCACGGCCAGCACCGCGTCGGTGGTGACGCGGTCGTTGAGCACGGTCATCAGGCACGCACCTTCGTCTGCCGCGGGTCGAACGCATCGCGCAGGCCGTCGCCGATGAAGTTCACGCACAGCGACAGCGCGACGATGATCACGAACGGCCCCCAGAACAGCCAGGGCCGGGCGGTGATCTGCGGGTAGTTCTCGCTGATGATCAGGCCCAGCGAGGTGTCCGGGATCTGCACGCCGAGGCCGATGAACGACAGCGCGGCCTCCGACAGCACGGCCAGGGCCACGGCCAGCGTGGCGTTGACCGTGATGCTGCCGACCATGTTGGGCACCAGGTGGCGGAAGATCACCCAGCGGGTGCTCGCGCCGGAGGCGGTCGCCGCCTCGATGAACTCGCGCTGGGACAGCGACAGGGTCTCGCCCCGGGTGATGCGGGCGATGGACATCCAGCCGAACGAGGCCAGCACCAGGGCCACCACGTACCAGCTGCCGCTGAACGCCTTGACCAGGATGGCCGCGACGGCGATCTGCGGGATGATCAGCAGCAGGTCGATGAGCCTGCTGATGGCGGTGTCGACGAACCCGCGCAGGTAGCCCGCCAGGGCCCCGAGGGTCACCCCGAGCGCGGTGGCGATGACCGCGACGGTGAGGGCGATCTGCACCGACAGCCGGGTGCCCCGCATGAGCTGGGCCAGCATGTCCTTGCCGATCTGGTTGGTGCCCAGCGGGTGCTCCGCGCTGGGCGGCTCGAACCGGCCGCCGGAGGCGTCGTCGACCGAGATGGTCCAGAACAGCGGACCCAGCAGGCCGAACGCCACGATCAGCAGGAACACGACGAGGCTGGCCACGGCCAGCTTGTGCCGGAAGAAGCGCTGCCGGATGAGCGTGCTCTGCTTGCGCGCCTTGGTGGTGTCGAACTCGCTCGACGTGCCGAGCGGGGGACCGGGCTGGTCCGCGGTGAGCAGCAACGGGTCGCTAGGCAAGGCGGATCCTCGGGTCGAGTACGCCGTACATGATGTCGGCGACGAGGTTGAAGATGATGACCATGGTCGCGGTGACCATCAGCCACCCCATCAGCATGTTCGGGTCGAACTGGCGCACGGAGTTGACCAGCAGTGACCCCATTCCGCGCCAGCTGAACACCTGCTCGGTCACGATCGCCCCGGTGAAGACCACGGCGAAGTTGATCGAGAACAGGGTGGTGACCGGGATCATCGCGTTGCGGAAGGCGTGGCGCAGGATCACCCGGCGCTGGGAGAGCCCCTTGGCCTTGGCGGTGCGCACGTAGTCCGAGTGCAGCGTCTCCAGCATCGAGGCGCGCTGGAAGCGGCTGTAGGCGGCGAAGCTGATCAGGGCCAGCGTGATCGTCGGCAGCGTGTATTGACTTGTGTAGTCGTACAGGATGTCGATAAGACTGCCTTCATAACCGCTGGTTGCCGGTGAGACGGTGCTCAGCCAGCGCTCCATGCCCATGCTCTCCAGGACGTTGTTGAACTGGATGCCGTAGGTCTTGAGGATCACGGCGACGCAGAACACCGGCATGGAGAACATCAGGAAGGCCGCGGAGGTGGCGAAGTAGTCGAAGATCGAGTACTGCTTCACCGCCGCGAGCACGCCGACGGCGACGCCCAGCAGGATCGCCAGCAGCTCGGCGCCGATGACCAGGCGGAAGGTGATCCACAGCGACTGCATGACCGAGTCGAAGACCTCGACCCTGGCCTGGCCGAGCGCGATGCTGGTGCCCCAGTCGCCGGACAGGAAGTCGGTCAGCCAGATCCAGTAGCGTTCGACCACGGACTTGTCCAGGCCCAGCTCGATCTCCAGGGACCGGACCATCTCCTCGGTCACGTTCGGGCGCGCCCGGTATTCCGCGAGCGGGTTGCCCGCCGAGGCAACCATCACGTAGGCGAGAAAGCTGCCGAGCGCCAGGATCGGTATTGATATCAGCAGCCGTCGGATGATGTAGCGAATCACGAGAACTCCTCGGTGGGGCCCAGGCGACCGGTAGGTGCGCTCCGGCGTCCTGACCAAGCCAGTGTGCGCCGGCCGCGGTCAGTGCCCAAGCGGAAGGGGCCGGACTGTGTGGCCCGGCCCCTCCCGCTCGTCGACCTGTCAACCGCCAGGGGGCGGCGTGGTGACTAGGAGACGACCCACTCGTTGGCGTTCCACAGCGCGCCGTAGTACGACTGGAAGAACACCTTGTCGATGCCCTTGAACGCCCACATCCGAGGCAGCTGGTACAGCGGCAGGGTGTAGTTGTCCTCGGCCATCAGCTTGTCGGCGCGGGCGTAGGCCTCGCGGCCCTTGGCCTCGTCCAGGCTGGTCGACGCCTCGATGTAGGCCGCGTCGACCTCCTTGTTGGAGTACGCCGACCAGTTCTGGCCGCCACCGGTGGAGTAGATCGACTTCTGGCTCGACTTGAACGGGGCGGCCGACCACGCGAACAGCGCGATGTCGTAGTCGCCCTGGCTCACCCGGGTGTCCAGGAAGTTCGGGTCGGTGTCGTCGATGATCTCGATGCCCGCGGGCTTGCAGTGCGCCTGGACCAGCTCGACGGTCTGCTTGCGGCGGGGGATGTCGGTGTGCGAGATCTTCAGCGACAGCTTCTCGCCGTTCTTGGTGGCGTAGCCGTCGGCGCCGATGGTGAAGCCAGCGCCCTCGAGGGTGGCCTTGGCCGCGGCCTCGTCGCCGGTGTACTGGGCGTAGTTGTCGACGTAGCCGTCCTCACCCTGGAAGAACACGACGCTGCCCAGCGGGGTGGCGTCCTCCAGCACCGGGCGGATCAGCTTCTCGACCAGCTCGTTGCGGTCGACGCACTGCATGAACGCCTTGCGGACGGCCGGGTCCTGCAGCCACTTGTTCTTGAAGTTGAGGTCGAGGTGCTCGAAGGTCAGACCAGCGGTCGCGCCGAAGGACACGCCCTGGGCCGACAGGTTGCGCAGGCGCTCGGCGGCGTTGGCGTCGGGCTGGGCCATGGAGTTGACCAGGACCTCACCGTTCTCCAGCGCCTGGGCCTGGGCGACCTGGTCCGGGATGCCGCGCAGCACGATGGTCTTGGGGCCACCGGGCTTGCCGATGAAGTTCTCGTTGCGCTCCAGGGTCACCGAGTTGTTCTGCTCGAACGCGGTGATCTTGTACTGGGCCGAGGACGGCATCAGCTTCGCGTCGAAGCCGTTCCACTTGGTCTTCCAGAACTCGGCGACCTTCTTCAGCTCGGCGATGTCCGAGGTGGGCGTCAGCTTGGTGATGTCGGCGACGCCCGTCTCCTTCTCCAGGATGTGGGCGGGAAGGATGTCCAGCGAGATGCCGAACAGGCCCTTGTAGTCCGGGTAGGGCTCGCTGAAGGTGGTGACGACCTTGTTCGGGGCCGGGCACTCCAGCTTCTCGATGATGTCGTAGCCGGTGGTGCCAGCGGCGGTGAAGATGTCGGACTCGCCGTCCTTGACCTTGCCGGTCTGCGCCAGCCACGCGAGGTGGAAGTCGTCGCAGTCCCAGGCCTCGCCGTCGGACCAGGTCACGCCCTGCTTGATGTTCCAGGTGACCACCTGGGGGTCCTGGCTGGTCAGCTCGACGGAGTCCATGACGTCCTTGTTGAGCAGGACCTTGTCGTTGCCGTCGAGCTTGTAGGCGCCCGAGAGGACCATCGTCAGCGCGAACGAGTTGTACGAGTTGTTCGCGTCCGCCGCAGCGTTGTTGTAGGCCGTGAACGGGTTGTCGGTGGAGACGTTGATGACCTCGGTCCCCTGCGCCACCTCCGGCGAGGTGTACTCGTCGCCCGACTGGCCCTTAGCGGTGGCCATCGACTTGATGTCGGTGGTCCCGTCGGTGGATCCGTTGCCGCCATCCCCGTTCGACCCGCCGCACGCGCTCAGGACGAGCGACGTTCCGACGACCGCGGCGATTGCCGACAGTGTGGATTTCTTGATTGACACGTGCCCTCCTAGCACAGGGCCCCGCCCTCGGCCGGTCCGGCCGAACGGTCCCTTACCCATCACGCCCCCAACGACCGTTGGGCGGCGCACTAACCGCGCACGCTAGGAACGAAGTGGGTTCCCGGTCACCTCTGCCACGGCGATCGTGACCAAAGGGTGACACGCGAGGGGCCGCACGCAACGCGACTGTTACCACCGCATACGCAGCGCAGGAGCGCCGTGACGTTCCGTGGCCCGTTCTGGCCACTGTCCCAACGGCGGCATGTCCAGATCGCGCCAAATCACCCCTTGAGCCGAACGGCGAGCCAACTCCGGCCGTTCAGCGTCGGTAACGGCGGCTGAACGGATGCCGTACGTATTGACCAGCACCTCCCTACCCCGTTCCAGACAGCTCGAAACGAATCGGGCATAGTGACCCTGGCGCGCGTCTGTCCCTTATGCCGTCTTCTAACCGCTCTGCCGCGGGCCCGGCGTCCACAGCCGACGCGCCCGGCGCGCTCATCCCTGCCTGCGCCACCGGTCGGCGTCGGCGAACGGCCCGGCCAGCGGCGGCCCGACGTCCACACCGGACACCGAGCGGTGGGTGACGAGCTGGTCGGTCTCCTGGTAGAGCGGGTAGACCAGCGCGGCCTGCCACAGCCGCGGCTCCACCGCGGCCAGCACGTCGGCGACCGGGGCCGAGCCGGTCAGCGCGGACTCGATGGACTCGTCGGTGCTCAGGTCGCAGTAGCCCAGCGGGTTGGCCGTCGGGTCCGGGGTGCTCTCCGGCGGGTCCGGGGCGCCCGGCGCGGCGGGCGGGTCGGTGGCCGTGCAGCCGAAGCGGGCGGCCAGCGTGGTGGCCGGGTCGCTGCCCGCGGGCAGCGGGCCGACCAGCAGGTCGATGGGCTCGGCCGGGCGGTACGGGTCGTCCGGGGTGGCGATGGTGGACTGGATGCCCGCCGCGGTGAGCTGCCGCTGCACCTCGGCGGCCAGGTCGGCGTAGTCGGGCCTGCCCGCGGCGATGACCAGGGTCAGCGGGGCGCCGCCGCGCGCCCAGACCGCCCCCTGCTTGGCGAAGCCCGCCTCGGTCAGCAGCTCCTGGACCTGGGCGGGGACGGGCTTGACCGGCACGCCCGCAGGCCGGGTGGCGGTGTAGTTCGGCGCCGACGGCGGGATGACCAGGGAGTCCGCGGGCAGCGCGGCCGCGGGCCCGCCGCCGGTGCCCGCCGCGATCAGCGCCTTGCGGTCGAGCACGGCCACCACCGCCCGGCGCACCGCCGACTCGCGCATGACCTCGCTGACCGGCCGCAGCAGCACCGCCGCCACCGCGGGCCGCGGCACGGCCGCCGCGCTGACCTCCGCGCCCAGGCCGTCGACCAGCGGGGCGCCCTCGGCGTCAACCGGGGTCAGGCCGATCTGCTGGTGGCCGGTCCGCAGCGCGCCGACCAGGCCGGGGACGTCGGTGCGGCGCAGCACGACCCGGTCGAGGGCGACCGGCTCGGCCCAGTAGCGGTCGTTGCGCTCCAGCACGACCTCGCCGCGGTCGCGGTCGAGCAGCCGCAGCGAGTACGGCCCGCCGCTGGCCGGGTAGCTGTCGGCCAGGGCGGCGTCCCAGCCGCCGGGGCTGTCCTTGAGCAGGTGGGCGGGCAGCAGGTCGGCGAACAGCGAGCGCCAGGCCGGGAAGGGCTTGGCGAAGGTGACCTCGACCACCTTGCCGCCCTCGCTGGCGGAGATGTTGGAGACCAGCTGGTAGCCGGGGTCGTCGATGGCCCCGGGCGCGTCGCGCAGCTGGTTCCACAGGTAGACGAAGTCCTCGGCGGCGATCGGCGCGCCGTCCGACCACGCCGCCTCCGGCCGCACCCGGTAGGTCACCACGTACGGCTCGGCCGAGGTGACCTCGGCCGAGACCATCAGCGTGCGGTCGAGCCTGCGCACGCCGTCGGGGCCGGTGCGGAAGACCGAGGGCAGCATCGTCTGCGCGAGCGCGGTGGTGATGGCGGACTGGTCGGCGAGCTTGTGCGGGTTGTAGCCGCCCGCGACGCTGTCGATCCCCACCACGATCTCACCGGGGTCGACCGCCCGGGTGGGCTCGGTCTGGGCGACCTCGGTGGTGACCAGGGGCGGCGGCGGGGCGTTGGTGCAGCCCGCCAGCGCCAGAGCGGCCACCACCGCGACTACCCGACGCACGTCCGACCTCCCCTGGAGTCCCCGGGAGCATGCTGCCAGAAGTCCCGGGCCGCCCACCCACTGGTTGGACAACCCCAACCGCTCTACTTCTGGTCGCGCTGCTTCTCCCGCGACCGCGCCCGCGCGCGGCCGGTGGCGTCCAGGATGACCTTGCGCACCCGCACGACGTCCGGCGCGACCTCGACGCACTCGTCGGCGGCGCAGAACTCCAGCGCCTCCTCCAGCGAGAGCTTGCGCGGCCTGGCCAGCGTCTCCATCACATCAGCGGTGGAGGAGCGCATGTTGGTGAGCTTCTTCTCCTTGGTGACGTTGACGTCGAGGTCCTCGGCCCGGGGGTTCTCCCCCACGACCATGCCCTCGTAGACGTCGGCGCCCGGCTCGACGAAGAAGGTGCCCCGGTCGGCCAGCTGCAGCATCGCGTAGCCGGTGACCGCGCCCTGGCGGTCGGCGACCAGCGAGCCGCTGTGCCTGCTGCGGATCTCCCCGGCCCACGGGAAGTAGCCCTCGAAGATCGCGTTGGCGATGCCGGTGCCGCGGGTCTCGGTGAGGAAGTCGGTGCGGAAGCCGATCAGGCCGCGGGACGGGACCACGAACTCGATCCGGACCCGGCCGGAGCCGTGCCCGCCCATCTGCTCCATCCGGCCCTTGCGGTTGGCCAGCAGCTGGGTGACCGCGCCGAGGTGCTCCTCGGGGGTGTCCACGGTCAGCCGCTCGAACGGCTCGCAGAGCACGCCGTCGATCTGCCGGGTGACGACGGTGGGGCGGCCGACGGTCAGCTCGAAGCCCTCGCGGCGCATCTGCTCGACCAGGATGGCCAGCGCCAGCTCGCCGCGGCCCTGCACCTCCCAGGCGTCGGGGCGCTCGGTGGGCAGCACGCGCACGCTGACGTTGCCGACCAGCTCGGCGTCGAGGCGGTTCTTGACCAGCCGCGCGGTGAGCTTCTTGCCGCCGTTGCGCCCGGCCAGCGGCGAGGTGTTCACGCCGATGGTCATGGAGATGGCGGGCTCGTCCACCGTCAGCCGGGGCAGCGCCTCGGGGTGGTCGGGGTCGGCGAGGGTGTCGCCGATGGTGATGTCCGGGATGCCCGCGATGGCCACCAGGTCGCCCGCGGCGGCCTCCTCGGCCGGGACGCGCTCCAGCGCCTCGGTGACGAGCAGCTCGGTGACACGGACGTTGGTCGCGGTGCCGTCGGCGCGCATCCAGGCCACGGTCTGGCCCTTGCGCAGCTTGCCCGCGTGGATGCGGCACAGCGCGATGCGGCCGAGGAAGGCGGAGGCGTCGAGGTTGGTGACCAGCGCGCGCAGCGGGGCCTCGGCGTCGCCGACCGGCGGCGGGACCGCGCCCAGCAGCAGGTCGAACAGCGGGTCGAGGTTCTCGCTGTCGGGCAGGCCGCCGTCCTCCGGCTGGGTCAGGCTGGCCCGGCCCGCCCGCGCCGAGGCGTAGACGACGGGCAGGTCGAGCACGGAGTCGTCCAGGTCGTCGAACTCCGCGGCCAGGTCGAGCAGCAGGTCGTGGGTCTCGTCGACGACCTCGGCGATGCGGGCGTCGGGGCGGTCGACCTTGTTGACGACCAGCACGACCGGCAGCTTGGCGGCCAGCGCCTTGCGCAGCACGAACCGGGTCTGCGGCAGCGGGCCCTCGCTGGCGTCGACCAGCAGCAGCACGCCGTCGACCATCGACAGCCCGCGCTCGACCTCGCCGCCGAAGTCGGCGTGGCCGGGGGTGTCCACGACGTTGATCGTCACCGGGCCGTCAGCGGTCTGCCTGCGCACCGCGGTGTTCTTGGCGAGGATGGTGATGCCCTTCTCGCGCTCGAGCTCACCGGAGTCCATGACGCGGTCGACGGGCTCGGCGCGGGCGGCGAAGGCCCCCGATTGGCGCAGCATCGCGTCGACCAGGGTGGTCTTGCCGTGGTCGACGTGCGCCACGATCGCGACGTTGCGCAGGTCGAGTCGGCGCAGGCTGACGGGCTCGGCGGTGGCAGTGGGCACGCTCGTGCTCCTGGAGTCTCGCTGGCGGATGGCGGCGGTCGGCGGGCGTGCCCAGGCAGCGGAGTCGCTGCTGCCGCACCACCAGTTTAGCGGTCGCCGGGCAGTGGCAGACGACACACGGGGAAGTGGAGGCCGACGGTGGGCAAGCGGGCGAAGTCCCCTGCGGACGTGGTGAAGAAGCTGATGAAGAAGGGCAAGGTGAAGAAGAAGTGCTGCTCATCCAAGCCGCGATGTCGCAAGTGCCCGGTGCTGGCGCTCAAACGGGCTCGATTGGCGGCTGCGTGAGCAGGCCCTCCGCTGCTACGTTGTGGGCATGAACACGGGACTGTGGTGGGCCGCCTCACGGCGGCTGTGAACCCTGTCCTCATTCCAGGCCGTCCGTCTCGGGCGGCCTTCGTCGTGTCCGGGGCGGCTCGCAAACTTTAGGAGCGCCATGACCCGGCTATCCGCGATCACCCCCTCCGGCCACGCCCACCTGGGCAACCACCTGGGGGCCCTGCGCCGCTGGGCCCGCGACGGCGGCCCCGGCGACCTCTACTTCGTCTCCGACCTGCACGCCATGACCGTCGCGTACAACCCGCCGCGGCTGCGCGCGCTGACCCGCGAGCTGCTGGCCGTGCTGGTCGCCGAGGGCATCGACCCCGGGCACCTGTTCGTCCAATCGGATCTGGTGCGCGAGCTGGGGGCGCTGAGCTGGGTGCTGGAGTGCACCTGCTCCTACGGCGAGGCCGCCAGGATGACCCAGTTCAAGGCCAAGGGCGGCGGCTCGGGCGCGCGGCTGGGCCTGCTGACCTACCCGGTGCTGATGGCCGCCGACATCCTGCTCCAAGGCGCGCACACGGTGCCGGTGGGCGACGACCAGACCCAGCACGTCGAGCTGGCCCGCTCCCTGGCCCGCCGGTTCAACGCGACCTTCGGCGAGGTCTTCGTGGTGCCCGCCGCGGTGACCCCGCCGACCGCCGCGCGCGTCCGCGACCTGTCCGCGCCCGAGCGCAAGATGTCGAAGTCGACGCGCGACTCCGCGGGCGTGGTGTTCGTCCTGGACAACCCGGACCTGATCCGCAGGAAGGTGCTGCGCGCGGTGACGGACTCCCTCGACGTGGTGGCCTACCGGCCGCAGGAGCAGCCCGGCGTGGCGAACTTGCTGGAGATCTACGCCGCGTGCGCGGGCGTGTCGCCCCGGGACGTCTCGTTCGGCACGTACGGGGAGCTGAAGGCGGCCGTGGCCGAGGCGGTGATCGAGGAGCTGCGCCCGCTGCGGGCGAAGGTCGTGGAGCTGCTGGCCGACCCGGCCGAGCTCGACCGCATCCGCAAGGACGGCGCCGAGCGCGCCCGAGCCCGGGCGACCCACCTCCTCGACTCGGCCCTGCGCCTGGCGGGGGTGACCTGAGCCGTCAGCGCAACTGCGCCAGGCGGGCGCGCAGGGCGGGGATCAGCACCCGGTCGGCGGGCAGCCAGGGCACGGTGTCGAGGGTGTGCTCGGTTAGCCAGGCCAGCGCCTGGTGGTCGTTCGGGCGGGGTGTGCCGTGCGGGGCGTGGGCGGTGTAGAGGCGCAGGACGAGGTCGTCGGCCAGCACCACGTCCGGCCCGACCGTCCCGTTGGGCAGCACCTCGATCCCCAGCTCCTCCCGGCACTCCCGCCGCACGGCGTCCGCGTCGGACTCCCCCGGTTCGACGCGGCCGCCGGGGAACTCCCACAGCCCCGCGGCCTCCGGCGGGTACGCCCGCTGCTGCGCGAGCACCTGCCCATCCCGCAGCACCGCCGTCCCCACCACGACCCTGGCCTCGGCCAGCACAGCAGCCCGATGCGCGATCCGGGCCATCAGCTCATGCGCCCACGCCCTCGGCCCGCGCACGGCCACGCTCAACTCCGTGTCCCCATCCACCGCCACAACCCCGACATCCACCGCCACCAACGCCCGCCCGACCGGCACCGCCCGCAACCCATCAGCATCGAGATGGACGACGCGCAACCGGTGCCCGCCTATGTGCACGTCCTCCCCGGGCACGAGCAACCGCCCGCCCCCGCACGCCCCCAGGACCTCGGTCTCCGTCAACGCGGCAGCAACGGCCCTCGGCGGCAGCGGTATCCGCATGCGGGCATGATGCCCCCACCGTCCACCTCATACACATCCAGCACCCCCCACTCCACCACCCGGCCCACCCCCACACGCCAACCGGCCTAACCACCCGACCCGCCCGAACCGGCCACCACCTCATCCCACCAAACTCGACCAACCCCCGAACCGCCCACTCCAACCACCAGCATCGCCCTACGCGATCGACCCACCACTCCTCTCAGGCAGTCACTCCCACAGCCGTCCCCTCACTGCCTGCTCCGCCCCACCCACCAGCACCAACGCGCCGCCACGAACCACAAACAACCACCCGCCGCACCGCTCACCCCATCGCCCACCAGCTCGCCCCCGCCCTCTCTCCCAACCGCTCCACCCAACAACCCGCCCACACGCTCTGCTCCACCCCAACCAACACCGCCCATCGCGCTACCACCGGTCGCAAGCAACCACCCACCACACTGCTCAACCCCTTCGTCCAGCCCCCTGCCGTGCCCACTCCACTCGCACCACCGAGCGCCCAACCCACCCACCACCTCAGCCGCGCCCAACCCCCGCCCGCGCCCGATCGCCCCCTGCCGCCGCCCGATCTCCCATCCCCGCCACCGCGGCGCGCGCGATCAAGCCACCCGCCAGACGACCTGGAACCGCGCGCCGCCCTCCGGGGACTCCGCCACCCCCACCACTCCCCCGCGCCTGCGCACGACCTCCGCCACCAGCGCCAGCCCCAGCCCGGTGCCGCCGCTGCTGCGCGCCCGGTCGTCCTGCACGCGGTAGAAGCGGTCGAAGACGCGCTGGCGGTGCTCGGCCTCGATGCCGTGCCCGTCGTCGTCCACGACCAGCCGCCCGGTGCGGTTGCCCGGCAGCACCGTCACCGTCACATGCGCCCGCGCGTACCGGAAAGCGTTGCGCAGCAGGTTGTCCAGCACAAGCTCCACTTCGGACGGAGCGGCCGAGACCCAGCACGGCGCTGGCGGCAGGTGCAGTTGGACGGTCGGCCCGTCCTCCGGGCAGCGCCGCACCGCGGCAGCGGCGGCCGCGGCGAGGTCGACCGGCTCGGCGGGGGGCAGTTCGCCCGCGTCCGAGCGGGCCAGGGTCAGCAGGCCGTCGACCAGCACCGACAGGCGCTGGGACTCGTGCACGACCTCCGCGAGCACCTCCTGCGCCAGGTCCGGGTCCGGGTGCGCCACCGCCACCTCGGCCTGCACGCGGATCGACGCCACCGGGGAGCGCAGCTCGTGGGCCGCGTCGCCGGTGAAGCGGCGCAGCCGGTCGGTGGCCTCGTCGCGGCGGGTGAGCAGGCCGTTGAGGGCGCTGGCCAGGCCGCGGATCTCATCGTCGGCCTCCGGCAGCGGCAGCCGTCGACCCGGGCCAAGCCGCCCGGCCGCCCGGCGCATCCGCTCCACCGGCCGCATCGCCGAGCGCACGGTCAGCCAGGTCGCCAGCGCGACCGCAGCCGACACCAGCCCGGCCGCGAGCAGCAGCCAGCGCAGCGCCTCGTCATCGGCGCTGTGGTACCCGACCAGCCCCGTCCCGACGACCACGAGCCGCTGGCTGCCGTCGGGCGCGGTGACGACCGTGCCCAGCCACCGCGTCGGCGGCCGGTCCCCGCGGCGCAGCACCGGCGTCGCAGCCTTCAGCACGCGCACGTCGGCCGGTCCCAGCTGCGGCGGCGGGCGGCCGTCGACCGGCGTTCCCGCCGTGTCCAGCACCCGGACCTGCGTGTTCGGGGCCTCCGTCGGCGCCGCGCCCGCGGCCACCGCGGCGACGGCCCCGCCGAGCACCGACGTCAGCTCCTTGTCCGCGGCGCGGACCAGCACGGACCCGGCCAGCTTGCTGGTCAGCCCGGCCACCCCGACCAGCACGACCAGGGCGGCCACGGTGGCGACCGCGGTGATGCGGGAGCGGATCGTGCGCCGCAGCCACAGCCCGCGCAGCCGGTTCACCGCGGCCGGGCGGGATCGAGCGCCGCGTCGATCTCCCCGGTCGAGGCCAGGTAGCCGTGGCCGCGGACGGTGCGGACGATGCCGCCCGCGCCCACGGCGTCGAGCTTGCGGCGCAGGTAGCCGACGTAGACCTCCACCGCGTTGCGGGTGGCGGCCTGCTCGTCGCCCCAGACCGCGCGCAGCAGGTCGTCCTTGGTGACCACCGACCCCGCGCGCCCGGCCAGCGCGTCGAGCACGGCGAACTCGCGCGGGCTCAGCGCGACCGGCTCGCCTGCGAACCGGACGGTCCTGGTCGCGCGGTCGACCTCCAGCTCGCCCAGCCGCAGCACCCGCGCGCCGCCCTCGTCGGCCCCGCGGCGCAGCATCGCGCGCACCTGGGCGACCAGCACCACGAAGGAGAACGGCTTGACCAGGTAGCCGTCGGCGCCGAGGTCGAGGCCGTCGGCCTGGTCGATCTCGCCGTCCTTGGCCGAGACCAGCAGCACCGGGCTGCGCACGCCCTCGGCCCGCAGCTTCTCCAGCACCCGGTAGCCCGACAGCCCCGGCAGCATGATGTCGAGCAGGATCACGTCGAACGCGCCGGTCAGCGCGGCGCGCAGGGCGCTCGGGCCGTCCGCGGCCACGGCGACGTCCATCCCCTCCGCGGTGAGCCCGCGCTGCAGCGCCCGGCGCACGCCAGGCTCGTCGTCGACCACCAGGACCCGAGGCTTCACGCCTGCCATCATGGCGGGTCGGCCGAGATCCCCGCCGCGGCTCTCAGCGCCTTCTCAGCGTCGCGGCCGCTCTCAGCGCCATCTCAGCAGCCCGGGTGCACTCTCGGAATCGCGGGAACAACCACACCCGGAAACAGGGGAGATCGAAACGATGGACAGGAAACGGACCGCGCTGGGGATCGCCGCGGTGGGCACCGCGACGGGGGTCGTCGGCCTCGTCCTGCTGGCGACGCCCGCGGGCGCCGGGGAGGCGCCGCCCGCGCTCCCGGCGACCACCCCGGAGGCGCTGGTGCAGTCGGTGCTCGACGCCGAGGTGCCCGCGCTGTCGGGCACGGTCGAGCTGACCAACAACCTCGGCCTGCCGATCCCGGGCGTGCCGACCGGCGACGGCCGCGCGGCCCGGGTGTTCACCGACGGCGACGGCCGGTTCCGGGTGTCGCTGGAGGGCGACAGCTCGGGCGAGCGCACCATCGTCGGCGACGGGGCCAACACCTGGGTGTGGGACAGCAAGGACCGCAGCGTGATCCGCTTCGGGGGGATGGACCACGCCGCGGTGCCGCAGGGCGAGCTGACCAACCCGGCCGCCGCGTCCCGCCAGCTCGTCGAGCTGATGCGCAAGGACAGCACCATCACCATCGACGGCACGGCCCGGGTGGCCGACCGGCCGGTGTACCAGCTGGTGCTCACGCCCAAGCCGACCGAGCGCACGCTGCTGCGCGAGATCCGCGTCTCCGTCGACGAGGCGACCCGGCTGCCGCTGCGGCTGGAGGTGCTGGCCAACGGCCAGGCCGAGCCCGCCGTCAGCGTCGGCTTCGCCGACTTCGACCCGGGCGCGCAGGACCCGGCGCTGTTCCAGTTCACCCCGCCCGCGGGCGCGAAGGTGACCGAGGGCACCTCGGCTCCCCAGCACGTGGAGGGCAACGCCCTGCTCGACGGCGTCGACCTCCGGGTCGTCGGCGAGGGCTGGGACACGGTGCTGGTCGGTCAGGTGCCGCCGCAGCTGATGACCACCCCGGTCCCCGCCGAGGGCGACGGCGAGCCCGTCGACGCGACCGGTCTGATGCGCCAGCTGGGCACCGAGGTGACGGGTTCCTTCGGCACCGGCTACGCCATCACCACCAAGGTCGGCACCGCGCTGATCACCACCGATGGCCGGGTCGCGCTGGGCGCCGTGCCCCAGCAGGTCCTCACCGAGGCCCTGACCAAGTAGGCCCCCTGGAGGTCGGCGTGGCAGGCAGAACCGCCTGCCGCGTCGGCCTCCACTCCCGCGGCGACCGGGCAGGTCCCGGCCCGCACGACCCGAGGCATGCTGATGACCATCGAACAGCACGTCCACGACCGCCGTCGCCCGACTGACCCGCGCGCGACGAAGTGACCGGGAGGTCCACCATGGTTCCGGCGGCACGAACGCAGGGGCTGCGCAAGGTTTACCGGGGGACGGTGGCCGTCGACCACGTCGACCTCGAAGTCCCCACCGGCTCCGTGATGGGGATGCTCGGGCCGAACGGCTCGGGGAAGACCACCACCATCCGGATGCTGCTCGGCCTCGTCGAGCCCACGGCGGGGGAGGTCGAGCTGCTGGGGCAGCGGCTGCCGGAGGGGGCGGCGCGGGCGCTGCCCGAGGTGGGGGCGCTGGTCGAGGGGCCGGGGTTCCACCCCTTCCTCTCCGGCCGGGAGAACCTGCTGCGGATGGGGGCCGCCGAGCCCGCGCTGGCCACGCGGGCCATCCCGGCCGCGGTGGGCGAGGCGCTGGAGCGGGTCGGGCTGGCCGGGGCGGCCGACCGCCGGTACAAGGGCTACTCGCTGGGGATGAAGCAGCGGCTGGGGCTGGCCGCCGCCCTGCTGGCCCCCCGGCGGTTCGTCATCCTCGACGAGCCGACCAACGGGCTCGACCCGGCGGGCACCCGGGACGTGCGGGCGGTCATCGCCGACCTGCACGCGGGCGGGACCACCGTGCTGGTCTCCTCCCACCTGCTCGCCGAGGTCGAGGCGACCTGCACGCACGTCGCGGTCCTGCACCAGGGCGCGGTCGTGGCCCAGGGCGAGCTGGGCAGCCTGCTCGACGCCGACGGCGCGGGGCTGCTGGTGTCCACCCCGGAGGTCACCCGGGCCGTGGACGCCTTGCGCGACAACCGCATCCCGGCCCGGGCCGTCCCGGACGGCATCCTCGCCGACCTCACCACCACGACCGCGCCCGCCGTGGTCGAGACGCTGGTCCGCGCGGGCGTGCCCGTGCACGAGGTGCGCAGGCAGCGCACCGGCCTGGAAGACCTCTTCGCCCGCCTCACCGAGCCGGGCGCCACCGACTCCCTCGACGAGGAACTGGCCATGATCGGAGACGTGCGATGACCGCGATCGCCGCGCCGCTCCCGCGCACCAAGGCGCCGCTCGGGCGGCTGCTGCGCTCGGAGCTGCGGATGATGCTGCGCCGCCCGCGCACCCTGGTCGGCCTCGGCCTGCTGGCGTCGGTGCCGGTGATCGCCGGTATCGCCATCCGCATCGCGGCCGACGGCGAGGGACCGGTCGGCGAGGGGCTGTCCACGCTCATCGAGGGCAACGGCCTGATGCTGCCGATCTTCGCCCTCCTCGCCGCGCTGACCATGCTGCTGCCGCTGGTCGGCGCCACCCTGGCCGCCGACGCGCTGGCGGGCGAGTCCACCCACGGCACGCTGCGGTCGCTGCTGGTGGCGCCGGTCGGGCGGGCCAGGCTGCTGGCGATCAAGGCGTTCGGGGTGGCCACGGTGACCTTGCTGGCCTGCCTGCTGATGGCGGTCACCGGCACGATCACCGGGATGGTCCTGCTCGGCGGCGACGGCCTGCTGACCATGTCGGCGACCCGCCTGCCGTTCCTCGACGGCCTGGGCCGGGTGCTGCTGGCCACGGTGCTGGTGGCCATCCAGATCTGGGGGATCGCCGCGGTCGGCCTGGCGGTGTCGGCGTGGACCGACCACCCCCTGATCGTCCTGTCAGTCGCGCTCGGCCTGCTCATCGTCTCGGGCGTCCTCAGCGCCATCCCCGCCCTCGACTGGCTCGACCCGGTCCTGATCACCACCGGCTGGCAGTCGATCGGCGAGGTGGCCCGCGACCCCCTCCCCTGGGACACCCTCGGCGAAGGCGCCCTCCGGGCAGGCTGCTACATCCTGATCGGCTACTCCCTAGCCCTCTCCCGAATGCTCAGCCGCGACGGCTGACCCCACCACGGCGACCCCCGCCGCATCCAGCACCAGCTCAACCTCCTCCCCCACCACCGGCACCCCAGCCACCTCGGCAACCGCATCCACGTGCCGCCCCACATCAACCACCAACCGCACGTGGTCGTGCCGATGCACCCGCCCCACCACCCGCCCCCGAACCCCCTGCGCAGCCTCATCCGCGCCTCCAGGGGTAGCCGGAGCGGTACCCAACCCCCACCCGTCCAGCGGACTGGGGGCACCGCCCTTCTCCCGCGAGCCACCGAACCCCGCTCCCTCGCCCCCACCCGGGCGACCAGCCGGACCACCTGCCCGACCAGCCCGACCGCCCTCGCCGCCCACCGGACCGCCCTCGCCGCCCACCGGACCGCCCTCGCCGCCCACCGGGCCGCCCTCGTCGTCCAGCGGACCGGAAGCACCGGCACCGCGAGAGCTGCCCTCTGCCCCGGCCGGCGCAGTGGGGAACTCGTCTGCGATCCGGGCGGAACCATCGGCTGCCGCGGCGTGACTGTCGGAGGCAGGGGCGGGGTGGTCGGGGGTGGGGGTGGTGGCGCGGAGGGCTGCGGGCCGGAGGGCTACCTGGACCTGACCGTCGGGGAGGGGGTGGGGGATGGTGCCGAATTCGCAGGTGAGCAAGCCCCCCGCGACGGTGCCAGGAATGAACGTGGTGCAGCCGAGGAAGCGGGCCGTGATTTCGTCGACCGGGTGTTGCCAGACCTCGGCCGGGTGGCCGACCTGGCTGATGCGGCCCGCGTTCATCACCGCGACGCGGTCGGCGAGGGTGAAGGCTTCGTCGTGGTCGTGGGTGACGACCAGGGCGGTGGTGCCTGCGGCGCGGAGGAGGGTGGCGAGGTCCATCGCCAGCTGCTCGCGCAGGGAGCGGTCCAGGGCGGAGAGGGGTTCGTCCAGGAGCAGGAGGCGGGGGCGGGGGGCCAGGGCGCGGGCGAGGGCGACGCGCTGCTGCTCGCCGCCGGACAGGGAGGCGACGCGGCGGGACTCGTAGCCCGCCAGGCCGACCAGGGACAGCAGCTCGGCGACCCGCTCGGGCGACTTCTCGCCCCGCATCCGCAGGCCGAAGGCCACATTGCCCGCGACATCCCGGTGCGGGAACAGCTGCCCGTCCTGGAACACCAGGCCGAAGCCGCGGCGGTGCACCGGCACATCCGCCAAGTCGGTCCCGTCCCAGCTCACCGTGCCGTCCGCGGGCTCCAGCCCCGCCACCGCCCGCAGCAGCGTCGACTTCCCGCAGCCGGAGGGCCCCAGCAGCGCCAGCACCTCGCCGTCGCCGATCGTCAAGTCCACATCGGACACGGCGGCGACCGCGCCGTAGCGCACGGTGAGACCGCAGACCTTCAGCACCAGCAACTCCCATCGCCAGCCACATCGGACCGAGCAGGCATCAGAACTCCCCCAGCTCGCCCGCGCGCAGGCGTTCCACGACCAGGACCACGGCGATGGTGACCACCATCAGCAGCGTGCACGAGGCGTACGCCATCTGGGCGTTCAGCTCCCCCGGCCGCGACACCAGCCTGCCGATCACCACCGGCAGCGTCGCGGTGTCCGGGCGGGCCAGGAAGCTGGTCGCGCCGAACTCGCCGAGGGCCACGACGTAGCCGAAGCCCGCGGCCGCCAGCAGCGAGCGGCCCGCCAGCGGCAGGTCGACCTCCCGCCACACCCGCCACGGGCCCGCGCCCAGGGTCGCCGCCGCCTGCCGCAGGCGCTCGTCGATCGATCGCAGCACCGGCAGGACGAGGCGGATCACCAGCGGGGTCACCACCAGGGCCTGGGCCAGCGGGACGAGGGCGGCCGAGGTGCGCAGGTCGCCGGGGAGGGCGTCCAGGGTGATCAGGTAGCCGAAGCCGACGGTCACCGCGGAGACGCCCAGCGGCAGCATCAGCGCGGTGTCGAGGGCGTCGATGAAGCGGGCCCGGCGCAGGGAGATCAGCGCCACCGCCGCGCTCACCCCGAGCACCAGCGCCAGCAGCGTGGCGTCCGTCGCGGTGCGCAGCGAGTTGAGGGCGGCCTCCCAGCCGGTGACCGACAGCGACCCGGCGTGCCCGGTGCCCGCCAGCGCCTTGTACCCGGCGAACCCGCCCTCGACCGAGCGCGCCACCAGCGAGGCGATCGGGACGATCAGCACGGCCACCACCGCGTACGCGGCCGCGACGACCCACCACTCGCCGCCGACCGGGCGCCGCGCGCTCTCCACCCGGGCGCGCAGCTTCAGCGCCGCCTCCCGCTTGCGCCGCGCCCGCGCGCCCAGGACCAGCACGGCGACCACGGCCGACACCTGAAGCAGCGACAGCGCGCTCGCGCCCGGCAGGTCGAGCAGCTCGACCGTGCGCAGGTAGATCTCGGTCTCCAGGGTCCGGTACCGGGCCCCGCCCAGCAGCAGCACGACGCCGAAGCTGGTCGCGCAGAACAGGAACACCACGGCTGCGGCCGAGCCCAGCGCCGGGGTCAGCGCGGGCAGCGTCACCGACCGGAACGTGCGCCACCGGGACGCGCCCAGCGACCGCGCGGCGTCCTCGGCCCGCCGGTCCAGGTGCGCCCACAGCCCGCCCACCGTCCGCGCCACCACCGCGACGTTGAAGAAGGCGTTCGCCAGCACGATCGACCAGAAGCCGCCGCCGAGCAGCGCGCGGAACGCCAGCCCGACCACGACCGTCGGCAGCACGAACGGCACCAGCACCAGCGCCCGGACCACCGCCATCCCCGGCAGCGCGACCCGGGCCAGCAGGAACGCGACCGGCAGGCCCGCCACCACCGCGACCGCGGTCGCCGCCGCCGCCTGCCCGAGGGTGAACCCGACGACCCGCCAGGTCGCCGGGTCCCCGAGCACGTCGAGCGCGGCGGCGTCCAGTCCGAGCCGGACGATCGCGGCCACCGGCCAGACGAAGAACACCGCCAGGAACGCCAGCGGCGCCAGCCCCAGCAGGGCGGGCCCCGCCCACGTCCGACCGCGCCTCACCACGGCCCCACCCGAGCCGCGGTCATCCCTGCACGGCGGTGCGCCACTGCTCGATCCACGCCTCGCGGTTGGCCTGGATGTCCGCGGCGGGCAGGGTGGCCGGGTCCGGCGGCAGCGGGGCCGCCTGCTGCCAGGACGCGGGCAGCTCGACGTCCTCGCGCGCCGGGTAGACGTACATCTGCTCGGGGACGGTGCGCTGGAACTCCGGGGACAGCAGCAGGTCCACGACCTTGCCCGCGTCGCCGGGGTTCTTCGCGTTCGCCAGGACGCCCGCGTACTCGACCTGGCGGAAGCAGGTGTCGAGGACGGCCTTGGTGCGCGGCTTGCCGTCCTCGCCGATCTCCGCCGACGGCGAGGAGGCGTACGACACCACGATCGGGCGCGGCCCCTTGCCCGAGGAGCCGGAGAACTCCTGGGTGTAGGCCTCCTCCCACCCGCTGACGACGAGCACGCCGTTGGCGCGCAGCTTCGACCAGTACTCGGTCCACCCGTCGCCGAACTCGGCGATCGTGCCCAGGACGAAGGCCAGGCCGGGCGAGGAGGTCGCCGGGTCCTCCACGACCAGCAGGTCCTTGTAGCGCGGGTCGGCCAGGTCGGCGTAGCCTGCCGGGACCGGCAGGTCGCGGGCGGCCAGCGCCGCGATGTCGACGTTGACGCACACGTCGCCCACGTCGACCGCGGTCAGCCTGCCGGTGTCGTCGATGGCGTAGCGCTGGGGGCCGCTGGCCGCGGCGGGCGAGCGGTGCTCGGCGAAGACGCCCTCGGCCAGCGCGCGGGAGGCGAAGGTGTTGTCGACGCCGAAGGCGACGTCGCCCAGCGGGCTGGCCTTGGTGAGCACGAGCTGGTTGGTCAGCGCCCCCGCGTCGCCGCTCTTGCGCACCTCGACGCGGATGCCCGTGTCGGCGGTGAAGGCGTCGAACACCGCCTGGTCGTAGGCGAACGAGTCGTGGGTGACCAGCACCACGGTGCGGTCCCCCGGGGTCTCACCGCCCCCGCTGAGCGAGCACCCCGCCAGCAGCACCGCGGCCGCGGCGATCGCGATTCGACGCATGGACATCCTCCTCGGGCGTGCGCGCCACGAGGACCTCCCTGCGCAGGCATGACCCTGATCAGGTGTGACGGTCGAGGGCTCCCCGCCCTCCTCTCAGCCCGGCGCACCGGACTCCCGTGGCAGCGTCGAGCGTACGCCCCGCGGTCGGGCCAGGATGGAGGCCATGGCTGAACTGCTGAACGAGACCGAGGTGGGCAAGGCGCTGGGCGTGCTGACGTCGTGGCGGCTCGACGACGGCGCGCTGGTGCGGGAGGTGGAGCTGGCGTCGTTCCCGGAGGCGATCCAGGTGGTCAACCGGGTCGCCGAGATCGCCGAGAACGACAACCACCACCCCGACATCGACATCCGCTGGCGGCGGCTGACCTTCCGCTGCACGACGCACTCGGTGAACGGGCTCACCCGCAACGACGTGGACCTCGCCCAGGAGATCGACGGCGTGATCGAGGCGATGGGCGGGGCCGGGTAGCGCGGGTCAGCTCCGGAACGGGCCGGTGATCTCGTAGGTGATCCCGCTGCCCGAAGCGCCGCGCTGGGAGGAGAAGTAGAGCCGATCGCCAGCCGGGGTGAACGCAGGCCCGGTGATCTCCGAGCTGGACTGCCCGGTGACCTGCAGGAACGGCGCGACGACCCCGCCGGGGGTGATCACGCAGATCTCCATGTTCCCGCCGTCCTCGGCGACGAACAGGTCGCCGTTGGCCGCGCCGGTGACGTTGTCGACCCCGGTCAGCGGGGCCGTCCCGCTGACCAGGGAGTCGTCGTAGGTCAAGGCGATGGTCGAGGTCGTGGCGTCGTAGGCCCAGACCCGGTTGTCGCCCTTGGTGGTGAACCAGCAGGTGCCGCCCGCGTAGTAGCAGCCCTCACCGCCGTTGAACCGCTTCGCGCCCGGCACCTGGTTGCGGGTGGCGGTGGGGCTGCCGTCGGGATCGGGCACGGTCGCCCAGGTCACCGGCCCGCTGGTGGCGCTGGTGGCGCCCTTCATCACCTGCAGGGTGCCGCTGGACAGGTCGCCCCAGGTGGTCGGGCGGAAGCGGTAGAAGCAGCCGTCGCTGACGTCCTCGGTCATGTAGACGTAGCGGTGGTCGGCGTCGACGGCGCAGGCCTCATGCTTGAAGCGGCCCATCGCCGGGCGCACGACGGCGGCGGCCACGCCCCAGGGGTCGGTCTCGTGGACCCGGCCGGTCGAGACCTCCTCGCAGGACAGCCACGTGTTCCACGGGGTCGCCCCGCCTGCGCAGTTGACGTCGGTCCCCGACAGCGTGCGGTAGGCGTCGACGATCTGGCCCTGCGCGTCGAACTTGATCGCCCCGACGCCGCCGGTGCCCGCGACCTCGCTGTTGGACACGTAGATCCACCCGCCGCCGTCGGCGAAGACGGCCCCGCCGTCCGGCGCGGGGTGCCAGGTGTAGCCCGTCCCGGCCACCCGCTGCCCGGACCGGGCCACGACCCGGCTGCTGAACCCGGCGGGCAGCCTGATCCCGTTGGCGTCGGCCGCCTGAAGCGGGCCGTAGGGGCTGGGGCCGGGCTGCGCCCCCGCCGCGAACGCCTGGCTCCACGACGCCCCGCCGAACGCCGCCGATGCTGCCCCGACCACCGCTACCCGCAAGAAGTTGCGCCGTTCCATGACACTCCGATCACGTCACCGTGCGTGTGGGTACCGCGTGGGGAACGTAACCGGGGAGCATGATCCTCTTCGGACCGCGGGATGACGTCAGGCCGTCGCGCCGACGAGCAGGTGGTGAACGGTGACGTTCTCGTCCTGCTGGCGCAGCGCCTCGCGGTGGGCGAGTTCGAGCGCCTTCTTGGCCGAGGGCGCGAACGGGATGTTCGCCTGCTGCGCCTCGCCGCGCTCGGGCAGGGCCTGCTCCGCGCCCGCCCGCAGTTCGTCGGCGTCCGGGCGCCCGCTCAGCTCGGGGTCGGCGAGCAGAGCGAGCACGATGTGCGCGGGCTCGATCGCCGCGTGCCCGCGCTCCCGGGCGGCTTCCTGGGCCCCGATCAGCGCCGCCCGCGCGCCGTCGGTGTAGCGCTGGAAGATCCGCAGGTCGGCCTCCGGCGACTCCGGCTGCTGCGGCACGAACCGCTTCTGCGCCGCCTGCTTGGTCACCCCCATGCTGGCCCCGATCTCCGACCACGACGCCCCCGAGCGCCGCGCCCGGTCCACGAAGTGCCCGATGAGGTGGTCGGCGACCTCCTCCATGTGCTGCCCGAGCAGCACGGCGGCGGACAGCCGCGAGAGGTCGTCGTTGTGCTGGCTCTCGACGACCGCGATGAGGTCGTCGAGCCGAGGAGTTGCGTTCGTCATGGCGTCAACTCTAGGTTGACGCTCCTCGTTCGTCAACCTTGGGTTGACGCTAATTCGGTGTACCAGCCCTCCCGGACCACGCAAGATGGCCGCATGAGCCTGGCCACCCCGACGCTCCACACCGCCCGCCTGCGCCTGCGCCCCTTCGCCGAGACCGACGCACCTGCCCTCTACACCTTGCACAGCAACACCACCGTGATGCGCTACTGGGACTCCCCACCGTGGGCGGACCCGGCCCACGCGCAGCGCTTCCTGAAGACCTGCCAGACGATGGCGGACGAGGGCACCGGCATCCGCCTCGCCATCGACCGCACCGCCGACGACACCTTCATCGGCTGGTGCGTCTTCGCCGGCTGGGACCCCACCAACCGCCGCGCCACCCTCGGCTACTGCTTCGACGAGTCCACCTGGGGCAACGGCTACGCCACCGAAGCCGCCCGCGCCCTGCTCGGCTGGGCCTTCGACACCCTCCCCCTCAACCGCGTCCAAGCCGAAACCGACACCCGCAACCTGGCCTCCGCCCGAGTCCTGCAAAAGATCGGCTTCATCCGCGAAGGCACCCTGCGGGAGGAATGCATCGTCAACGACGAGATCTCCGACACCTGGGTATTCGGCTTGCTCAGGCGGGACTGGGAATCCGAGCCCACCGGCTGAACACCCCGATCAGGGGCGTCGCGCCGTCACGTCGTACTCGAACAGCGCCTTGTTGCTGTTCCGTTTGCGGATCACCTCGACCTCGACGCCGGCGTAGCCGAGTTCCCGCAACATGGCCGCGTACCACTCGTGGGCCGGGACCTCGTGCTTGTAGAACGTCGAATTGCCGATGATGTACGACACCCGCCCTCCCGGCTTCACCTGAGGGGTGATCGCCTGGAAGTGCAGCCACATGTCGTGGTGGTACTTGTGCACGTAGGTGGCCAGCAGGGGACCGTTCTTGCCGCCGTCCTGGCGGATGCGGTCGCAGACGGCGGACATGGCGTCGTCGACCGGCGTCGCGGTCACCGGGGTCCACGAGTTGAGCTTGCTCGTCGCGGTCCCCCACGTGCCCCCGATCGCCAGCCAGTCGAGGTCGCCCGCGTCGCTGGCCTGGTCGAGGTACCGCAGCCAGTACATGTACGGGCGCAGCTCGCGGATGTACGACATCCGGTTGACGTACGGCGGGGACGTCAGCACGAAGTCGGCCGGGGCGAGGTCCTTCACCCCACTCCGCGAGTCGCCGCGGAGCACCGTCGCCGAACCGGCCAGGTCGTAGCGCGCCGATTCCATGAGCGTTGCGACCTCGGACCGGCCCGTCGTGGCCGTCCACGGCCAGCCGCAGCGCCTTCAGCGCGTGCAGCGCCCCGGGCGACCACCACTTCTCGATCTTGAACAGGCCGGGCTGCCAGAGGTCGGCGTCCGCATCGTGGCGCCGGGCTTCGGCCACCACCGCGCGCGCGGCTTCCGCCGTGGCCCGCAGCACGGCCTCCGGGTAGTTCCTCGTCTTCACCGTGCCGAGCCAGATGAGGAACGGGTTGATGTCGACGCTCTGGCCGACGAGCCCCAGCTCGGCGGCGGCCAGCGGCGTCGTGCCGGTGCCGGAGAACGGGTCGGTGACCACCGACCCCGCGGGGAGGTCGGCGAGCCGCTCGCGCACCAGGCGCACCCCGTACGCAGGCGTCAAGCGCAACCAGCCGTGCCTGCCCGCACCCATGTTCGCGCGGAAGGTCAGGTGCTCGTTCCGCATGCCTGCCGTCCTGGCGACGGTCGTCACCGCGCCTCCAGGAGAGCCCGGAGGATGTCCTCCGTGCCTGCGCGCAGCGCGGGCGTGCTGCGCTCGAAGAACGCGGCGAGGTCGTACCCGATGATCTGGTCGAGGAAGTCGAACGTGCTGCGCAGCGGGTCGCCCCGCCCCACGGTGCCCATGAGCACCGACCAGTTCCCGGTCGTGTAGCGGGCGTGGACGACCTCGTTGATCTGCGTGGACATGATGGCCAGCACGGGGAGGAACCCGTGGCCGAGGGCTTGGGCCGCATTGGCGAGGTCGCCGTTCTGGCGCTTGCTGTCAGCCGACTTGTAGCCCTGCCGCACCTGGTCCTGGACACCGTGGGCGGCGTGCCGACGTGCCGCGGCGCACCATCACATCGTGCCTCCGACGCTCAGACGTTGAAGCGGAACTCCACCACGTCGCCGTCGGCCATGATGTAGTCCTTGCCCTCCATGCGGACCTTGCCCGCGGAGCGGGCTGCGGCCATGGAGCCTGCTTCGACCAGGTCGTCGAAGGAGACGACTTCGGCTTTGATGAAGCCGCGTTCGAAGTCGGTGTGGATGACGCCTGCGGCTTGGGGGGCGGTGGCGCCCTGGGGGATGGTCCAGGCGCGGGCTTCCTTGGGGCCTGCGGTGAGGTAGGTCTGCAGGCCGAGGGTGTGGAAGCCGGCGCGGGCCAGGGCGTGCAGGCCGGGTTCGGCCTGGCCGACGGATTCGAGGAGTTCGCGGCGGGATTCCTCGTCCAGCTCCAGCAGCTCGGCCTCGACCTTGGCGTCGAGGAAGACCGCGTCGGCCGGGGCGACGAGCATGGTCAGCTCGGCGCGGCGCTCCGGGGAGGTCAGGACGGCCTCGTCGGCGTTGAAGACGTAGAGGAACGGCTTGGCCGTGAGCAGGTGCAGCTCGCGCAGCAGCGGCAGGTCGACCTCGCCGGAGGCGGCGAACAGGGTCCGGCCGCCGTCGAGGACCTCCTTGGCGCGGGTGGCGGCCTCGAAGGCGGGGCGGGCGTCCTTGCGGGTGCGCGCCTCCTTCTCCAGGCGCGTGATGGCCCGGTCGACGGTCTGCAGGTCGGCCAGGATCAGCTCGGTGTTGATGGTCTCGATGTCGGCCAGCGGGTCGACCGCGCCGTCGACGTGGATCACGTCCGGGTCGTCGAAGACGCGGATGACCTGGCAGATCGCGTTGGCCTCGCGGATGTTGGCGAGGAACTGGTTGCCCAGGCCCGCCCCCTCGGACGCGCCGCGCACGATGCCGGCGATGTCGACGAAGGACACCGTCGCGGGCACGGTCCGGGCGCTGCCGAACACCTGGGCGAGCTTGTCCAGCCTCGGGTCGGGCAGCGGGACGACGCCGACGTTGGGCTCGATGGTGGCGAACGGGTAGTTCGCGGCGAGCACGTCGTTGTTCGTCAGGGCGTTGAAGAGGGTGGACTTGCCGACGTTCGGCAGGCCGACGATCCCGAGGGTCAAACTCACGCCCGGCAGTCTACGGAGCCCCCCGACCGCCCCCACGCAGGCATGACCTGGCACGCCGGGTGCGGACGCCCGGGGGAAACCGGCAGAGAACCGGCACTGTCAAGGCCTGCGGGTGTCCGAATAGTTACCAACACTATTGCCAGTTTTCGTCACGCTCTGCCACGTGTCGTAGAGCGTAGGCATGCAGAAGAGCGACCATCTGCTAGGTAACACGAGGTTCACATTCGGCGATACGAGCACCCTCTGTGCTGATCAGCCCATATTCGGTGGACAGGATTAGCCCGGATGGACGCTAGTCACCAGGTCACCTGCAAACAACACTCCGTGAGCGCCCTGCTGTCATCCGCCCTACCGGACCGACCAGGCATGCATTCAGCTCACCCGCTGAGGAAGAAGGACGTGGGATGACTCAACCCGAACGGCGACGGCGTGGCCGTCTCGCCATCGGCTTGGCGTTCACCACGGCTATCGCCAGTGCCATGCTGTCGATGCCGAACGCCGCCGCCGCCGCGCCCGCCCAGGGCGCCGCGGATGAAGGACCTGGACTCGGCAAGCACGACCAGGAGCTGCTCGCCAAGGCCGAGCAGGCAGGCGAGAAGACCGTCAAGGTCCTGATCGCGACGGACAAGGGCGCGGGGGACGCGGCCGTCGCCGAGCTGGTCCGCAACGGCGCCGAGATCGAGTACCGCGCCGACGAGATCGGCTACGTGCGCGCCGAGGTGCCCGTCGGCAAGGTCAAGAAGATCGCCAGCCTGCCCGGGGTCGACGCCCTGGACATCAGCGAGACGATCGCCCTGCCCGACCCGCGGCCGGAGGGCGTGCAGGACCCGTCGCCGCAGCCCGCGCCCGGGCCGTCGACCCCGCGGGTCAACCCGTACATGCCGACCGGCGACATCGGCTCGGCCCAGTTCGTCAACGAGCACCCGACCTGGGACGGCCGCGGCACGACGATCGCCATCGTCGACTCCGGCGTCGACCTGGACCACCCGTCGCTGAAGACGACCACCACCGGCGAGCGGAAGATCACCGACTGGGTGACCTCCACCGACCCGGGCTTCACCAACGGCGTCAACAACGACGACGACCCGACCTGGCTGCTGATGGACCGCACGGTCCCCGGCGCCCAGCTGGGCCTGCCCGGCGAGGGCGACCTCGCCTACGCCGAGTTCGACGAGCGCGACCCGCGCCTGGGCGGTGAGCTGGGCAACGACCTCAACCGCGACGGCAACCCGGCGGGCAGCAGCGGGATCTTCGGCGTCGCCTGGAACAAGTCCACCGACACCATGTGGCTGGACACCGACCAGGACGGCAGCATGGCCGACGAGAAGGCCATGCAGAACTACAAGGTGCGCTACGACGTCGGCACCGTCGGCAAGGACAACCCGGCGACCCCCGTCCGCGAGCTGATGACCTTCGTCATGCAGAGCTCGCCGTCGACCAACTCGGTCAACGTCGGCATCGTCTCCGGCGCGCACGGCAGCCACGTCGCGGGCATCACCGCGGCGAACCGGATGTTCGGCGGCACCATGACCGGCGCGGCGCCCGGCGCCAAGCTGGTCTCGGTGCGGGTCTGCCTGTTCGTCACCGGCTGCACCTCCTACGCCCTGCTCGAGGGCATGATCTACGCGGCGCAGAACTCCGACGTGATCAACATGTCGATCGGCGGCCTGCCCGCGCTCAACGACGCGAACAACGCGCGCGCCGAGCTGTACGACCGGCTGATCGACGAGTACGGCGTGCAGATGTTCATCTCCGCGGGCAACTCCGGCGCGGGCATGAACACCGTCGGCGACCCGTCCGTCGCCACCAAGGTGCTGTCGGTGGGCTCCTACATCACCCGCGACACCTGGCGGCGCAACTACGGCTCCGACATGGCCGTCAGCGAGTCGCTGCACGGCTTCTCCTCGCGCGGCCCGCGTGAGGACGGCGGCTTCAAGCCGCAGATCATCGCCCCGGGTTCGGCCATCTCCACCGTCCCCACCTGGCAGCTGGGCGGCCCGGTCCCGGGCACCTACGCGCTGCCGCCGGGCTACGCGATGCTCAACGGCACCTCGATGGCCTCCCCGCAGGCCGCTGGCGCCGCCGCGCTGCTGCTGAGCGCGGCCAAGGCCAAGGGCATCTCCGCCGAGCCGCACCAGCTGCGCAAGGCGTTCATGTCCTCCACCCGGTTCGTCCAGGGCCTGCAGGCCTACGAGCAGGGCACCGGCCTGGTCGACGTCCGCAAGGCGTGGAACGTCCTCAAGTCCAACCCGAGCGAGACCGTGATCACCGCGTCGGTGCCGGTGAACACCGTCCTGGCGCAGTTCCTGGCCACCCCGGGCGTCGGCGTGGGCATCCACGACCGCGAGGGCGTGAAGGCGGGCGACCGCTACACCCGCCAGTACACCTTCACCCGGACCACCGGCCCGGACCACCCGGTCACCTACCAGGTGAAGTGGATCGGCAACGACGGCACCTTCAGCTCGCCGAAGACGGTCCTGCTGCGCAAGAACCACGCCACCAAGTTCACGGTGACGATCAACCCGCGCTCGGCGGGCGCGCACTCGGCCGTGCTGGCGCTGGACACCCCGACGACCGCGGGTGTCGAGCTGCACACGATGAACACCGTCGTGGCGGCCGACGAGTTCACCGCGGCCAACGGCTTCACCGTCCGCAAGGGCGGCCAGATCGGCCGCAACGAGGTCGACCAGCACTTCTTCCGGGTCCCCGCGGGCGCTCCGGCGTTCAAGGTGGACATGGTCGGCGGCGGCAGCGCCCCGGGCGCCGGGCAGATCCGCTTCCTGCGGTTCCACCCCTACGGCGTCGGCGTGGAGAGCAACAACTCGCTGACCTGCTACTACCCGCCGGTCGCCGGTGGGTCCTGCCCGGGCAGCCCGACCAGCCGCACGGTGAGCAACCCGCAGCCGGGCGTCTGGGAGGTCGTGGTCGAGGCGCGTCGGACCTCCGACGTGCAGCGCGCGAACTACTCGATCACCGCGTCGGTGCTGGGCGCGTCCGTCTCCCCGAACCCCGACGTCATCGAGTCGGTGCAGACGGGCGTGGCGGTCGAGCGGACCTACACGCTGAAGAACCTGTTCGGCCAGTTCACCGGCCGCGCGACCGGCACCCCGCTGGGCAGCGCGCTGCGTGAGCAGAAGACCATCGCCGACCAGGAGAACCAGCAGTTCCTGGTGAACGTCAGCCCGGGCTCGACCGAGCTGCGCGCCAAGATCGGCAACACCGCCGACGTCGCGGCCGACCTCGACCTCGCGGTCTTCGACTGCACGTCGGGCAGCTGCGTGCTGGCGGGCCAGACCGCCGACGGCGACTCCGAGGAAGAGGTCATCATCGCGAACCCGGCCGCTGGCGCCTGGATCGTGCTGGTGCAGGCGTACGCGGTGCCCGCGGGCACCACGACCTACGACTACCTCGACGTCTTCACCAACCCGGCCCTGGGCTCGGTCACGGTGAACGACACCGACGCCCCGCACGCGGGCGGCGCGCAGTGGACCGCGAAGGCCACCGTGGTGGCCAACGCCGGTCCGGGCGCGGGCCGGGTGCTCCTGGGCGCGGTCCAGGTGCGCACGGACGAGAACGTGCTGGTCGGCTCGGGCGACGTGGTCGTCAAGGCCGTGTCGTAGCGAGCAGTTGACGCGAGGGGGTCGGTCCTGCGGGACCGGCCCCCTCGTTCATGTCCGATTCCCGCCAGCCGGGGCGCCGGGGGGCTGCGAGCATGGACGGGTGCTGACCGACCCCGACCAGCGCTACCGCGCCGTCACCGCCCGCGACGCCCGCTTCGACGGGCAGTTCATCACCGCCGTGCGCACGACCGGCATCTACTGCAGGCCGTCCTGCCCGGCCACCACGCCCAAGCGGCACAACGTGGAGTTCTTCCCCACCTCGGCGGCGGCCCAGCAGGCCGGGTACCGCGCCTGCAAGCGCTGCCTGCCCGACGCCGTGCCCGGGTCCCCGGAGTGGGACCTGCGCGCGGACCTGGCCGGGCGCGCGATGCGCCTGATCGCCGACGGCCTGGTCGAGCGCGAGGGCGTGCCCGGCCTGGCGGCCCGGCTCGGCTACTCCGTGCGGCACCTGACCAGGGTGCTGACCGCCGAGCTCGGCGCCGGTCCGCTGGCCCTGGCCCGCGCCCACCGGGCGCACCAGGCCCGGGTGCTGATCGAGACGACCGCGCTGTCGGTGTCCGACGTGGCCTTCGCCGCGGGCTTCGCCAGCGTCCGGCAGTTCAACGACACCATCCGCGAGGTCTTCGCCACCACGCCGACGGCGCTGCGCGCGGCCCGTCGCGGGGACCGCCCGGCCTCCCCGGGCCGGGTCGTGCTGCGGCTGCCGGTCCGCAGGCCGTTCGACGCCGAGGGCGTGCTGGCGTTCCTCGCCGCGCGCGCCGTCCCCGGGGTGGAGGAGGTCACGGCCGAGGGGTACGCGCGCACGCTGCGCCTGCCGCACGGCACCGCGACCGCCCGGCTGCGCCCCGCCGACGGCCACGTCGAGTGCGCGCTGGCGCTGACCGACATGCGCGACATGAGCACCGCGGTCGCCCGGCTGCGGCGGCTGCTCGACCTCGACGCCGACCCGGTGGCCGTGGACGAGACGCTGGCCGCCGACCCGGTGCTGGCCGCGTCGGTGGCGGCCACCCCCGGCATCCGCGTGCCCGGCTCGGTCGACGGCGCGGAGACGCTGGTGCGGGCGCTGCTGGGCCAGCAGGTGACCGTCGCCGCGGCGCGCACCGCGGCCCGGCGGCTGACGACCGCGCTCGGCGAGCGGCTGCCGACCCCGGACGGCGGGCTGACCACGCTGTTCCCGACCGCCGCCGCGATCGCTGAGCACGGGGCGTCGGTGCTGACCGGGCCCGCGCGGCGCATCGAGTCGATCGCGGCGGTGTGCGCGGCGATCGCCGCCGGCGAGCTGGACCTGCACGTCGGCGCGGAGTCGGCGGACCTGTGCGTGCGGCTGCGGGCCTACCCGGGGATCGGGCCGTGGACGGCGGGGTACGTGGTGATGCGCCTGCTGGGCGCCTCGGACGTCCTGCTGCTGGAGGACATCGCCCTGCGCAAGGGCGCGGCCGCGCTGGGCCTGCCGTCCACCCCCGACGCCCTGGACCGCCACAGCCAGCGGTGGCAGCCGTGGCGCTCCTACGCGGGCATGCACCTGTGGCGGGCGGGCGCCCGGCCGCTAGAGAAGGCGTCGTAGGGCGTCGATCGTGTCGGCCTCGTCCGGGGTCTTGTCCGGCCGGTAGCGCAGGACCCTGGCGAAGCGCAGCGCGATGCCGCCGGGGTAGCGCGGGCTGACCTGCACCCCGTCGATGGCGATCTCCACGACCAGGTGCGGCCGCAGGTGGACCGCCCAGTCGTCGCGGTGCGCCTCGTACCGGGGGAAGGTCGCGGTCTGCCAGGCCAGCAGCTCGTCGGTCAGGCCCTTGAACGTCTTGCCGACCATGATCGGCGGGCCGCCGTCGGGGTCGCGGGCGCCCAGGTGCAGGTTCGACAGCGTGCCGGTGCGCCGCCCGTGCCCCCACTCGGCGGCGAGGACGACGAGGTCGAAGGTGTGCACCGGCTTGACCTTCTGCCACGCCTTGCCGCGCCTGCCCGCCTGGTAGGGCGAGTCCAGGTCCTTGACCACCACACCCTCGTGGCCCGCGTCGAGCGCCGCCGCGGTCAGCTCCTCGGCCTGCTCCGGCGTGGGCTCGTCGACACCGGGGATGACGTGCTCGCCGACCGCGCGCCGCAGCGCCGCCACCCGCGCGCGCAGCGGCTCGTCGATGAGGTCGTCGCCGTCGAGGTGCAGGCAGTCGAAGAAGTAGGGCCGCAGCAGCAGGGCCTTGACCTGTTCCTCGGCGGTGCTGCCGAAGCGGCTCATGGTCTCCTGGAACGGGCGCGGGCGGCCGTCGTCGGCCAGGGCCAGGGTCTCCCCGTCGAGCACGGCGGCGGCGCAGGGCAGCCCGCGCACCAGCTCGACCAGCTCCGGCACGCTGGCGGTGATCTCGCGCAGCGTGCGGGTCCAGACGCGCACCTCGTCGCCCCGCTTGTGCACCTGGATGCGCGCACCGTCCATCTTGTACTCGACCCGGCAGGGCGCCAGGTCGGCGACGGCCTCGGCCAGGCTGGCGCCGGGCGCGGCGAGCATGGGCCGCACCGGGCGGCCGAGTTCGAGCCGGACCTCGGCGAGGGCGCCCGCGAAGGCGGCGGCCGCGGTCTCGGGCAGCCTGCCGGAGAGCATGAACGCCCGCCGGACCGCCTGCCCCGGCTGCCCGGCGGCCCGCGCGATGGCGTCGAGCATCACGCCCTCCAGCGCACCCTGGCGCAGCTCACCGGTCAGCAGCGCACGGAGGAAGCGCTGCTCGTCGCCAGTCGCCGCGGCGAACAGCCCACCAAGCAACTCACCCCGCCGCGCCGACGACCCAGCCCCAGACACCCCCGCGACCTGCTCGAACACCTCATCCACCGCCTGCACGCTCAACGTCGGACTGGCAGCGGGCGGCCCGACCACCGCCGCCAGCGTCCGCCACCCCGCCCCAATCCGCCCCTGCCGCGGCGCCCCAGCCAGGAACGCCACGACCGCAGGCATCTCGTCACCATCGGCCGCGGCAAGCAACCCAGCCAGCGCGTCGACCTTCGCCAGGCGGGAGCGGGTCGCGCCCACCGCCGCGGACACGGCCACCACCTCGGCGAAACTGAGCATGCGGCCATCTTGCCCCCGCCCACCGACACCCGCCCGGCACCGCCCGCCCGCCATCCCCGGTGCACAGTGGACGCCCCCGCTCCCCCTGCCGAGGCCCGCGATCTCGGCGACCGCCGCACCGACCGCGGCCGAGGTGCAACCGGAGAGCGGGCGTGCACACCCCACTCCTCCTAGGGAGGTGCGCCAGCAGCAGGCGGTCCCGGCAACCGCGCGCCCAGCCGGTCCGAAGTGGCGGCCGCGCACCCCACGACGAAGCCTGAACGGTGCCGCCGCCAGGGCGTAGCCAGCGAGCACGGGCACGTGGACGCCCCGCTCTGCCGGGCGCGCTAGCAGCGCGATCTCGGCGCAGCCTTTCCGCAGGAGTGGTCGCGTACCCCACGACAAGGCCGGGAAGCGGCACGCCCGCCAAGGCAGAACTGGAGAGCGCGGGCACGTGCACGCCCCGCTCTGCCGGGCGCGCTAGCAGCGCGCGATCTCGGCGACCGCGGCCCGCAGGCGGTCCGGGGTGGTGGCCGCGTACCCCACGACCAGGCCGGGGAACGGTGCCGCGGCCAGGGCGTAGCCGGAGAGTGCGGGGGCGTGGATGCCCCGCTTCGCCAGCGCGGCCTCCAGGCCGGCGTCATCGGAGCCCGCGGGCATCCGGAGCACGACGTGCAGGCCGGCTGCGACGCCGTGTGGGTGCCAGTCGGGCAGGTGGGTGGATACGGCGTCGAGCAGGGCGTCGCGGCGGTGGCGGTAGAGCTGGCGGGTGCGGCGGAGGTGGCGGTCGTAGCCGCCGGTGCGCAGCAGGTGGGCGAGGGCGGCTTGGGGCAGCGGGGAGCAGCCCAGGTCGGACAGGCGCTTGCGCTCGACGACGCGCCCGTGCAGCGACGGCGGCGCGACCAGCCAGCCCAGCCGCAGCGCGGGCGCGAGCACCTTGCTCACGCTGCCCAGGTAGACCACGCGGTCGCGGTCCAGCGTCTGCACCGGGCCGACCGCCGGGCGGTCGTAGCGGTGCTCGGCGTCGTAGTCGTCCTCGATGACCAGCCCGTCGCGCTCGCGGGCCCACTCGACCAGGGCGCGGCGGCGGGCCGGGCCCAGCACGACGCCGAGCGGGAACTGGTGGGCGGCGGTGACCAGCACGGCCCGGCAGCCGGTGCGGGCGAGCCGGTCGACCCGGATGCCGTCGGCGTCGACCGGGACGGGCACCGGCCGCAGGCCGTGCGCGGCGAACAGCTCGGCCGAGCCGGGGTGCGTCGGGTCCTCCACGGCGATGGTCCGGTGGCCGTCGGCGCGCAGCACGTGGGCCAGCAGGGCCTGGCTCTCCGCGACGCCGTGGGTGATCAGCACGTCGGCGGCCGGGAGGGACCGCACCCGGCCGAGGTAGGCGGCCAGCTCCGCGCGCAGGGCGGGCAGCCCGCGCGGGTCGGGGTAGCCGAGCTGGTCGTCGGAGAGCGCGGCCAGCCCGGCCCGGGTCGCGGCCTGCCACTCGGCCCTGGGGAAGGCGCTGAGCGCGGGCAGCCCGGGCCGCAGGTCGTACCGCCACCGCTTGTCGTCCTCAGTGGACAGCGCGGTCGGCGCGGCCGCGGGCACCGGGGCCACCGTGGTCCCCGAGCCGCGCTTGGCCGTGAGGTAGCCCTCGGCGACGAGCTGGGCGTAGGCGGCGGTCACCGTCCCCCTGGCCACGCCGAGCTGCCCGGCGAGGTCGCGGCTGGACGGCAGGCGGGTGTGCGCGGGCAGCGTCCCGTCCCGGATGGCCGCGCGCAGCGCCGCCTCCACCGCGCGGCCGCGGGTGCCGTGCGGGAGCAGCAGCGTGCGGAAAGTGGACCAGTTCGCAGACATCGAAGTGGAGCTTAACCTTGGTCCACTCCACCGGGGATGCTGCTTCGGTGAAATATCCTCAACTCGCGGGCCTCGCCGCGGCCGCACTCGTCGGGGGCACCGTCCCGGTGTCCGGGTTGCTGGTGGACTATCCCCTGCTGACCGGTCAGGCCGGACGCTTCCTGCTCGGCGCAGCCGTGCTGGCCGCGTTCATGAGGGTGCGCGGCATCCCGCTCGGCCGCCCCCGATTAGCCGACCTGCCCGCGCTCGGCGCCGTGGTCGGCGTCGGGATGCTGGGTTTCAACGCCACCCTGATCGCCGCCCAGGACCACGCCGACGCCGGGCTGGTCGCCGCGGTGCTGGGCGGCAGCCCGCTGGTGCTGGCCCTGCTCGGCCCGCTGCTGGCCCGCCAGCGCCCGGCCGTCGCCGCCATCGCCGGGGCCGCGGTCGTGGTGTCCGGGGTCGCCGTCCTCTCCGGCGGCGGCTCGTGGTCGGGGCCCGGCCTGCTGCTGGCCGTGCTGACCATGCTGGGCGAGGTCGGCTTCACCCTCTTCGCCGTCGGCCTGATCCGCCGCCACGGCGGCTACGCCACCTCGTTCTGGACGCACTTCGCCGCGGGCGTGGCGGGCGCGGTGCTCGCGGCCGCCCTGGAGACGCCCCGACTGCCCACCGCCACCGAGGCCACCGCGCTGGCCACCGTCGCCGTCCTCGCGGTGTTCGCCGCCTGCCTGTGGTTCGGCGCCGTGCGCACGCTCGGCGCGGGCCGCGCGGGCGTGCTGATCGGCGCGATGCCGGTGGCGGGCTTCGTCGTCTCCGTCCTGCTCGGCGCCGAGCCCCTGCGGCCCGCCGGGGTCGCCGGGGCCCTGCTGGTGGCCGCGGGCTGCGTGATCGGCCTGCGCCAGCGCCGGGCTACCGACCGCCGCGAGCCATCCGGAGAACGTCGAGGGCTTCATCCAGCTGCGACTCCGTGATCGCCCCGGACTCGACGTGCCCGCGCTCGACGACGACCTCGCGGATCGTGCGGCGCTCGGCGAGGGCCTGCTTGGCGATCGAGGCGGCCTCCTCGTAGCCCAGGTAGCGGTTGAGCGGGGTGACGATCGACGGCGACGACTCGGCGTACTCGCGCATCCGCTCGGCGTCGGGGGTGGCCCCGGCGATCACCTTGGTGGCCATGAGCCGGGCGACCGCGGCGAGCAGGCGCGTCGATTCCAAGACGTTGCGGGCGATCACCGGCAGCATCACGTTGAGCTGGAAGTTGCCCTGGGTGCCCGCGAACGCCACCGCCGCGTCGTTGCCGATGACCTGCGCGACGACCATCATCGTCGCCTCGGGGATCACCGGGTTGACCTTGCCGGGCATGATCGACGAGCCTGGCTGCAGGTCGGGCAGGGCCAGCTCGGCCAGCCCGGCGCGCGGGCCCGAGCCCAGCCAGCGCAGGTCGTTGGCGATCTTGTAGAAGGCCACGGCCGCGGTCCGGAGCTGGCCGGACAGCTCGACCACCGAGTCCTGGCTGGCCTGGGCCTCGAAGTGGTCCGGCGCCTCGGTCAGCGGCAGGCCGGTGACCTCGGCCAGCTCGGCGGCGACGGCGGCGCCGAAGCCCTCGGGGGCGTTGAGCCCGCTGCCGACGGCGGTGCCGCCGATGGGCAGCTCGCCGACCCGCGGCAGGGTCGAGGCCAGCCGGGCGGCCGCGGCGCGGACCTGGGTGGCCCAGGCGCCCGCCTCCTGGCCGAGGGTGACCGGCACGGCGTCCATGAGGTGCGTTCGGCCGGATTTCACCAGGTCGGCCCACTCGGCGGCGCGGGTCTCGATGGTGCTCGCCAGCGCGTCCAGGGCGGGCAGCAGGTCGCCGACCACCGCGTCGACGGCGGCCACCCGCAGCGTCGTCGGGAAGGTGTCGTTGGACGACTGCGAGGCGTTGACGTGGTCGTTCGGGTGCACGTCGCGCCCGAGCGCGCGGCTGGCCAGGGTTGCGATGACCTCGTTGGCGTTCATGTTCGACGACGTGCCCGAGCCGGTCTGGAAGACATCGATCGGGAAGTGCTCGTCGTGCTCGCCCGCGGCCACGGCGTCCGCGGCGGCGGCGATGGCCTCGGCGAGGTCCTCCGGCAGCACGCCGAGCCGGGCGTTCACCCGGGCGGCGGCGGCCTTGAGCAGGCCGAGCGCGCGGATCTGGGCGCGCTCGATGCCGCGGCCGGAGATCGGGAAGTTGTCGACGGCGCGCTGGGTCTGCGCCCGCCACAGGGCGGCGGCGGGGACCTGGACCTCGCCCATCGTGTCGTGTTCGGTGCGGAACTCGGGCATACCACCAGTGTTGCCGTTCCCGAGGCGGTGGGCAGTGTCAGCGTGCGCACATAGGGTGGTGCGAGGACGCCCACCACGCCCGAGAGCAGGTACCGATGACCGCTCCGATCGAAGCCGACCTCCTGATCGTCGGCGCAGGCCCGACCGGGCTGTTCGCCGCCTACTACGCCGGGTTCCGCGAGCTGAGCACCGTCGTGGTCGACTCCCTGCCCGAGCCCGGCGGCCAGGTCACCGCGATGTACCCGGAGAAGATGATCTACGACGTCGCCGGGTTCCCGGCCGTGCGCGGGCGCGACCTGGTCGCCGCGCTGGTCGAGCAGGCCGACCAGTGGAAGCCGACCTACCTGCTGGGCAGGCGGGCCGCCGCGCTGGCCGAAGTGGACGGCGGCTTCGAGGTCGCCCTCGACGGCGGCACGACCGTGCGGGCCAAGGCGGTGCTGGTGACGGCCGGGATCGGCGAGTTCACCCCGCGGCCGCTGCCCGCGGGCGCGGACTGGCTGGGCCGGGGGATGGTGCACTTCGTGCCGTCGTTCGAGGCCCACCGCGGCCACCACGTGGTCGTTGTCGGCGGTGGAGACTCGGCGTTCGACTGGGTGCTGGCCCTGCACCCGGTGGCCGCCAGCGTCACGCTGGTGCACCGCCGCGCCAAGTTCCGGGCCATGCCCGCGACCGTGCGGCAGGTCGAGGAGCTGGGCGTGCGGATCATCACCGACGCCGAGGTGGTCGCCCTGCGCGGCGACGAGTCCGGCCTGGCCGAGGTGGAGCTGGCGGTCAAGGGCGTCGACGTCAACCCGGTCCTGCCCGCCAACACCGTGGTCGCCGCCCTCGGCTTCACCGCCGACCTCGGGCCGATCGAGTCCTGGGGCCTGGAGATCCACCAGCGCTCGATCAAGGTCGACTCCACCATGCGCACCGCCCGCGAGCGGGTGTACGCCGCGGGCGACGTGGCCGCGTACCCGGGGAAGGTGAAGCTGATCGCGACCGGCTTCGGCGAGGCGGCCACGGCGGTGAACAACATCGCCGTGGCCATCGATCCCGACGCCCACCTGTTCCCGGGCCACTCCAGCGGCTGAGCTAGCGCACGACCTGCACGACGTCGCCGACCTGCAAGGTGTTGAAGTACTTGGCTGCGGCGGTCTGCGACAGGTGGATGCAGCCGTGCGACTTCTCCTGCAGGCTGCCCTGGTGGAAGGCGATGCCGCCGTTGAAGAACACCGAGTACGGCATCGGGGCGTTGTTGAAGATGCTGCTGCGGTGGTGGCGGTTCTTCCAGCCGACCTTGAAGGTGCCGGGCGGGGTCTCCCAGCCCGCCCGGCCGTGGGTGATCGGCACCGGGCCGTAGACGGCGACGCCATCCTTGATCAGCCACGACTTGTTGGCGGATAAGTCGATGCAGGCCCGCGCGCTCGCCTTGCAGGGCGTGCCCTTGGCCAGGCCCACCGGCTGGGCCTTGGAGGTGGTCGTCGTCCTGGTGGTGGCGGGCGGGCGTGTCGTGGTGGTCGACCGCGGCGTGCTCGTGGTCGTCCGCTGGATCGTCGTCGTGGTGGTCGTGGTGGTCGGCCGGGTGGTGGTGGGCTCGACCGTGGTCGTCGGGGTGGTGGCGACGGTGGTCGTCGTCGTGGCGGGGGCGGGTGTCGCGGCGGTGCTCGTGCCGCAGGCGGCGAGCGCCGCGAGCGTCGCCGCCCCCAGCACGGCGTGTCGGATTCGCATGTCGGCTCCCTCGGCTCGCCTGCGGTGGTCTCGTGGGTAAGACGGCACCGCGGCGAGCCGAGTTGTCGACCGCGATCAATCCGTTATGGCAGCGGGGGGAGTTCGTCGTGGTCGCGGTCGAAGTCCACCGAGGCGTACTCGCGCAGCTTCGTCAGCCGGTGGAAGCCGTCGATCATCCGCACGGTGCCCGACTTCGAGCGCATGACGATGGACTGCGTGGTGCAGCCGCCGGACCGGTAGTGCACGCCGCGCAGCAGGTCGCCGTCGGTGACGCCGGTCGCGCAGAAGAAGACGTTGTCGCCGCGCACGAGGTCGTCGGTCATCAGCACGCGGTCGAGGTCGTGGCCCGCGTCGCGCGCCTTGGCCCGCTCGGCCTCGTCCTGCGGCCACAGCCTGCCCTGGATCGCCCCGCCCATGCACTTGAGCGCGCACGCGGCGATGATCCCCTCGGGCGTGCCGCCGATGCCGATGAGCATGTCGACCCCGGTGTTCGGCCGCGCCGCCGAGATCGCCCCCGCGACGTCGCCGTCGGAGATGAAGTGGATGCGCGCCCCCGCGGCCCGCACCTCCTCCACCAGGTGCTCGTGCCGCGGCCGGTCGAGGATGCAGACGGTCACGTCGGAGACCTCGGTGTGCTTGGCCTTGGCCACCCGGCGGATGTTCTCGGCGACCGGCGCGGTGATGTCGATGACGTCGGCGGCTTCCGGCCCCACCGCGAGCTTCTCCATGTAGAAGACCGCGGACGGGTCGAACATCGCCCCCCGCTCGGCCACCGCCAGCACGGCGATGGCGTTCGGCATCCCCTTGGACATCAGGGTCGTGCCGTCGATCGGGTCGACCGCGACGTCGCAGTCGGGCCCGTCCCCGTTCCCCACCTCCTCACCGTTGTAGAGCATGGGCGCCTCGTCCTTCTCGCCCTCCCCGATCACCACGACACCGCGCATCGACACGGTGCCCACCAGCTTCCGCATGGCGTCGACCGCCGCCCCGTCGCCGCCGTTCTTGTCCCCGCGGCCGACCCACCGACCCGCCGCCATCGCCGCCGCCTCGGTCACCCGGACCAGTTCCAGTGCCAGGTTCCGGTCGGGCGCTTCCCGACGGCGGGCCGTGCTGGACGTGGTCGCGGTGCTCATCGCTGCCTCCCGGATCGACGCTTGACCCGGGAATCCTCCCAGACGCAATCGGTCCAGTGCCCAACCGAGCAGCGGTGCCGCTCGTCACCCCCATTCCGACCAATGCCCTCGTGACCTGCGACAACACCCTCCCGCACCGCCCCACCCCCCGGCCTGCGACGATGGGTCCGTGCCCGACCACACGACCCCCCGCACCCCCGACGAGCCCACGCCACCCCCAGCCGACGGCGCCGACCGCGCCCCGGCACCGGCTCCTGGCGGCGACAGCGGGCAGGCCTCCCGGAGCGACGCAACCGCGCGGGATTCGCGCGACGCCGCCACGGCAGCCGCCGCGGGCGGCGCGCACACCGAGGGCACGGACGGACGCCCCGCGAAGGCAGGCACCACCGCCGGCAGTCCGAGCGAGTCAGGCGGGACTACAGCGAGCGGCGAGCGACCCGGACCGACCGCGGAAGCGGACACCCCCGCAGGGACCTCCCCGAGCCAGGCAGGCGGGGCTGCCGCGAGCGGCGAGCAGCCGGGACCGCCCGCGGAGGCAGGCACCTCTGCAGGCACCTCCCCCAGCGAGGAAGGCGGAGTTGCCCCGGGTGGCGAGCAGCCCGGATCGCCCGCGGCGGCGGGAACTCCCGCGGGTGCCTCCCCGAGCGAAGCGGGCGGGGCTGGCGCGGGTGGTGGGCGGCCGGGGCCGACTGAGCGCAGGCTGGCGCAGTCGTTGCGGGACATGGTGTGGTCGTTGGTGGCGCTGCTGCTGATCATCGCCGCGCTGCTGGTGTTCAACCGGGGGTGTTCGTTCAGCCCCGGCGGGCCGAGCATCGAGCCCGAGTCGGTGCCGACCGTGGACCTCACCGCGTCGTTGCAGTCGAGCGCGCGGACCGTCGGGTTCCCGGTGCGGCTGCCCGCGGTTCCCGCGCAGTGGCGGGCGAATTCGTCCAGCACCAGCGCGGTTCCGCCGGTGTCGGTCGTGGTCCGGGCCGGGTGGCTGACGCCGGAGCGGTTCGTGCAGCTGAGCCAGTCCGGCGCGGGTGTGGTCGACCTGGTGCGGGTCGAGACCGAAAGGGACGATCCCGGGGCCAGCGGCTCGGTCACCGTCGACGGGACTCAGTGGACGGTCTACCCGGGACGCCGCAAGGAGGTCGCGTGGGTCACCGATCTCGGGGACGTGCGGCTGCTCATCACGGGGACGGGCACGGAGGCGGAGTTCCGCGCGCTCGCGCAGGCCGCGCAGCAGGCGGCGCCATTGCCGAAGGAGTGAGGTCATACCCCCAGGGTGCCCAGTCGAACGCGCGTTCGACAGGACACGATCGGGTGATCAGTCCGCGGACTCCGCGGCCGCCAGGGCGCTCTCGACCCGCTCGCGGGCTCCGGCCAGGTGCTTGTCGCAGATCTTGGCCAGCACCTCGCCGCGCTCCCACAGGGCCAGGGACTCCTCCAGGGACAGCCCACCGGCCTCCAGCGTGGCCACCACGTCGGCCAGTTCATCGCGGGCCTGCTCGTAGCCCAGCTCCTCGGTCACCGCGTCGCGCTCCTCGCTTGGCTGTAGGTGCGGACCAGGGCGGTCGCCACCGCCTGGTCGTAGCCGACGAACGCCTCGGCGAACTCCGCGCCGTCGCGGTCGGCCACCGCCTCGACGATACGGCTGGCCGCGCGGTCCACCCGCCCCCGGTCCCCCGGGGCGAGGCCGCGCGCGTAGGCCGAGGTCGTCATCGCCAGCTCGCGCAGCCGCTCCGGCAGCAGCCGCCGCCCGGGGGCGTCGCAGCCCGCCAGCAGGGCGGCCCAGCACTCGGTGGCCGCGGCGTCGGCGCGGCAGGCGAGGCGGTGCACGGCGCGCACGGCCGGGTCGGCGCGCGGATCGCGGGCGAGGGTGGCCGCGGTGGAGATGGTCAGGGGCAGGAATGTCGAGTCGGCCCTGGCCACCGCTGTCACCGTCCTTCGTCGCCTGCCGGTTCCCGGTCGCCGGTCACGACCGCGTGGAGGGCGCCGTCGGCGACCCGGATGCGCAGCGCCGTGCCCTCCGGAGCGTCCTTGAGCGAGCGGAGAACCCGGGCGGCGCCGTCGGCATCGGTGTACTGGACCACCGCATACCCCCGGTCAAGGGTGGCGGCTGGCCCCAAGGTCGTCAAGCGCGCCCTGGTCGCCGACAGCGCGGTCGACTCGGCGGCCACCCGGCCGAGCACCGCCCGGCGGGCCCGGCCGATCAGCGCCTCGACGGCCTCGGCGCGGCGGTCCAGCGGGGTCAGCGGGTCGGCCAGGACCGGGCGGCTGCGCAGCGAGTCCAGCAGCCGCCGCTCGCGGTCGACCCAGCCGTGCAGCGCCCGGCGGGCCCGGTCGCGCAGCTGGCGCACCCGCGCGGTCTCCTCGGCGACGTCGGGGACCACGCGCTTGCCCGCGTCCGTCGGCGTCGAGCAGCGCACGTCGGCGACGTGGTCGAGCAGCGGGGTGTCCGGCTCGTGCCCGATGGCGCTGAGCACCGGCGTGCGGCAGGCGGCGACCGCCCGGCACAGCGCCTCGTCGGAGAACGGCAGCAGGTCCTCGACGCTGCCGCCGCCGCGGGCGATGACGATGACGTCCACGGCCGGGTCGCGGTCGAGCGCCGAGAGCGCGTCGACGATCTGCGGCACCGCAAGCGCCCCCTGCACCGCCACGTTCTCGATCCGGAACCGGACCGCGGGCCAGCGCGCCCTGGCGTTGGCCAGCACATCGCGCTCGGCGGCCGAGGCGCGCCCGGTGATCAGCCCGACGCAGCCGGGCAGGAACGGCGGGCGGCGCTTGCGCTCGCGCGCGAACAGCCCCTCGGCGGCCAGCAGCCTGCGCAGCCGCTCGATTCGCGCGAGCAGCTCGCCGATGCCCACCGCGCGGATCTCCTCGGCGCGCAGGCTGATCGTGCCGCGGTTCATGAAGAACGTCGGCTTGGCGTTGACCACCACCCGCGCACCCTCGGCCAGCGTCGGCTGGGCGCGCATCAGCGCCATCGAGCAGGTGACGGTCATCGACACGTCCGCGGCCGGGTCGCGCAGGGTCAGGAACGCCGTGCCGGTGCCCGGGCGGGCCGAGATCTGGGTCACCTGGCCCTCGACCCACACCGTGCCCAGCCGGTTGATCCACTCGGCGATCTTGCGGGCGACGGTGCGGACCGGCCACGGCTCCTCCGCGGTGGGGCCGCTCACGTCTGGTCGCGGACCGTCGCGATGCGACGGGTGAGCATGCCCACGAACGACGGCCGGTTCCCGGTGCCGCGCTCGTAGGCCAGCAGCTCCTCCAGCTCGGCGACGGTGAACGACCGCAGCCGGGCGCGCAGCTGGGGCAGGGACAGCTCGTCGTAGTTCTCCACCGTCGCGGGCGGCCCGGCGGGGGTGTCGGCGATCGCGTGCTCCTCGGCCGTCCACGGGTCGTCCACCCGGTCGAACGCGGTCCGCTGCGGCGCCTCCTCCTCGTCGATGTCCTCGTCGAAGGTGGCCCACTCGGGGTTCTCCTCGGCCGGGCGCAGGGCGGCCAGCACCTCGTCGCCCTTGATCGCCAGCTCGGTGACCTGCTGCTGCAGCCGCATCGACGCCTGCAGCGCCTGGCTGACCACGGTGACCGGCAGCCCGGCCAGCGCGGTGGGCAGCTCGCGTGCGCGCTCCACGGCCGTCACGGCCAGCCCGGCCGCGACGCGCAGGGGCAGGGGGAGGCTCTTCATGGCCCTAGCCTGCCCCAGCCGGGCGCGCCTGCCCAGACCGGGGCGGGCCTCTACCCTGGATGCCATGACTGCTGTGAACCCGACGCCGGGCAAGCGCGTGCTGCTGGCCAAGCCGCGCGGCTACTGCGCGGGTGTGGACCGGGCCGTGGAGACCGTCGAGAAGGCGCTGGAGACCTACGGACCGCCGGTCTACGTGCGCAAGGAGATCGTGCACAACAAGCACGTGGTGGAGACGCTGCGCGAGCGCGGCGCGATCTTCGTCGACCAGACCGACGAGGTGCCCGAGGGCGCGCTGGTCGTCTTCTCCGCCCACGGCGTCTCCCCTGCGGTCCACCAGGAGGCAGCCGACCGCAACCTGCGCACGATCGATGCGACCTGCCCGCTGGTGACCAAGGTCCACAACGAGGCGCGCCGCTACGCCAAGCAGGACTACGACATCCTCCTCATCGGCCACGAGGGCCACGAGGAGGTCGAGGGCACCGCGGGCGAGGCCCCCGACCACGTGCAGCTGGTCGACACCGCCGAGGACGTGGACAAGGTCGTCGTGCGCGACCCGTCCAAGGTCGTCTGGCTGTCGCAGACCACGCTGTCGGTCGACGAAACGATGGAGCGGGTCGACCAGCTCAAGGCCCGGTTCCCGAACCTGCTGGCCCCGCCGAGCGACGACATCTGCTACGCCACCCAGAACCGCCAGGTCGCGGTCAAGACGATGGCCCCGCAGTGCGACCTGGTGCTCGTGGTCGGCTCGACCAACTCGTCGAACTCCAAGCGGCTGGTCGAGGTCGCCCTGCAGGCGGGCGCGAAGGCGTCCTACCTGATCGACTTCGCGCACGAGGCGCAGGAGTCGTGGCTGGACGGGGTGTCGACCGTGGGCGTCACCAGCGGCGCGTCGGTGCCCGACAACCTGGTCATGGACCTGCTGGCCTGGCTCGCCGAGCGCGGCTACGCCGACGTGCACGAGGTGACCACGGCCAACGAGAAGATCGCCTTCGCGCTGCCGCCCGAGCTGCGGCGGAAGCTGAAGACCGGCTGATCAGCGCTCCGGCCGGGGCCGCCGCGGCTTGCGCTCGGCGTCCCTGGGCCGGGCGTCGCGGCCGCGCGGCTCGTCCTTGGGCCGCGGCTTGCCGCCGTCGCGGGGCCGGGGCCGCGAGCCCTCGCGGGCGGGCCGGGCCTCATCCCGGGAGCGGGCCTCGTCGCGGGAACGGGAATCCTCGCGGGGACGGGACTCGTCCCGGGAGCGGGACTCTTCGCGCGGACGCGCCGGGCGCGACCGGGCGGGCGGCTCCTCGCTCGGGCGGCGCTTCTCCCGCGGGCGCTCCACGACGGCGGGGTCGGGGTCGCGCTGCAGGAACAGCCTGCCCAGCCCGATGGCCAGCACGACGCCGGTGGTGATGGCCATCGTGGGGAAGTTGCTGGTCAGCGGCAGGGCGACGTTGACCAGCATGGCCTTGAGCCCGCCCTCGCCGCCGGGGCCGAGCAGGACGTAGGAGCCCACCCAGACCAGCGCGAACACCAGCGGCGGCTGCACGATCGGGCCGAACACGTTGCGCCTGCGGACCAGGCAGATCGCGGCCACGCAGCCGCCGACGTACCCGCCCTGGAAGACCTGGCCCAGGGTGTCCTTGGACAGCATGTCGACCACCGCTGCGGCGGCGCTGAGGCCCGCGGCCAGCAGCACGGCGGCCCACCACGGCAGTCCCCGCGACCGGCCGAAGATCGGCCGTTCGTCCCACGCGGGATCGGCGCGGTGCTCATCAAGATCGCCGCGGCGATCGCGAGTGGCTGTCACGGCGATACACGTTAGCCGTTCGGGGAAGCCGCCCTGCGGGCGTTTGCCAAACCGGGGAGCCGCCCTCACCGCGCGTGTGAGCGCGATCACCCATCATGGTGCACACCTGTGCCCTGGGCGGGCGCGTCGCCGTTGAGCGCGATCTCGTCGGCCTCGCGCAGCGCGGGCAGCGGGGTGGGGGTGGCGGTGGACTCGCTCAGCGGGAGCACCGACGCGCGGAACTGCTCCAGCGCCTCCAGCTCGCGCCTGCGCGCGGAGACGAACCGCTGCAGGTGGGTGCTGGAGAGGTTGAGCGCGTCGATCGCGTTGCCCGCGGCCCGGTGCGCCGCGGCCGCCCCGGCGCGCACGGCGGCCACGTCGGCGACGATCACCCGCTCGGTGGCGGCGAACAGCGCCGCCGCGGCGACCACGCCGAACCCCGTCGGCCCGCAGAGGAACACCCGCCGGTCGAGCAGCCAGCGCAGCAGCCCGGGGTCGGTGTCCAGCGCGGCGACGACGGCGGCGTCGGAGGGCACGAACATGACCGTGCCGTAGATCGCGTCGGCCCAGCGCTGGTAGTTCTTGCCCGCCAGCTCGGCGGCGCGGGCGCGGATGTGGCGCACGTGCACGCGCAGGGCGTCGATGCGCTCCTCGGGGTCGTCGGTCTCCACCGCCTCGGCCCAGCAGGCCAGGCTCGCCTTGGCGTCCACCGGCACCCGCCTGCCCCCGCCGACGAGCAGCAGCAGGTCGGGCCGGGCCGCGCCGCCGCCCGCGACGTCGGTCTGCACCTCGTAGTGCAGCCCCTCGCGCAGGCCGAGGGCGCGCGCGGTCTCGACCAGCACCCGCTCGCCGAGCTCGCCCCGGCCGCTGATCGAGGCGAAGGCGACCTCGTAGCGGCGCAGGGCGGCCTGGTTGGCGTCGGAGCGGGCGCGCTCGCTGGCCACCTCGGCCCGGGCGGCGTCGACGCGGCGGTTGCTGTCGGCGTAGAGCCGCAGGAACAGCGCCACCGCGGCGACGAGCAGCAGCGCGAGGACGGCGGTCAGGGTGCCCAGGACTGCGGTCACGGCGATCATTGTCCCCGACCCGGCCGCAGAACCCGGCGAACGCGCGTTCGACGGCGTGGCTCCCCCGATCGGGGCGGTGGTCGCCCTACGGTGTCCGGCATGCGGCTCCTGCACACCTCCGACTGGCACGTGGGCCGCACCTTCCACGGCCGCGACCTGCTGGCCGAGCAGGAGTCCGTGCTGGGCGGGCTGGCCGACCTGGTCGCCGACGAGCGGGTGGACGCCGTGGTCGTCGCGGGCGACCTCTACGACCGCGCGGTCCCCTCGGCCGAGGCGGTCGCGGTGTGCGGGCGCGTGCTGCGCCGCATCGCCGACGCGGGCGCCCGCATCGTGATCACCCCCGGCAACCACGACTCCGCGCCCCGGTTGGGCGCCTTCGCCGACTTCACCACCGCGGGCGGGCTGCACCTGCTGACCTCGACGGCCGACCTGCACAAGCCCGTGGTCATGGCCGACGAGCACGGCCCGGTCGCGCTGTACGGCATCCCGTACCTGGAGCCGGACCCGACCAGGGCGGTGTTCGGCATGCCGGAGCTGCAGGGGCACTCCGGGGTGATCGGCGAGGCCATGCGCCGGATCAGGGCGGACCTGGCCGGGCGGCCGGAGGGCACCCGGTCGGTGGTGCTGGCGCACGCCTTCGTCGTCGGCGGGGAGGCGTGCGACTCCGAGCGCACGATCGCCGTCGGCGGGGTGCCGCACGTGCCCGGGAAGCTGTTCGACGGGGTGGACTACGCCGCGCTCGGGCACCTGCACGGCTCGCAGGCGCTCGCCGAGCACCTGCGCTACTCCGGCAGCCCGCTGGCGTACTCCTTCTCCGAGGCCCGGCACCGCAAGTCGGTGTGGCTGGTCGACCTCGACCGGCGCGGCCTGGCCGAGGTGCGCAGGCACGAGCTGCCGGTGCCCCGGCCGCTGGCGCGGCTGCGCGGCGAGCTGGACGAGCTGCTGGCCGACCCGGCGCACGAGGCCGTCGCCGACCACTTCCTGTCGGTCGAGCTGACCGACCCCGCGCGCCCGCTGGACGCCATGCGCAGGCTCCAGCAGCGCTTCCCGCACGCGGTGCACCTGGAGTGGCGGCCGGTGGGCCGCATCGAGGCCCCGCGCCGGTACAGCGACGCCGTGCGCGGGCGCGACGACGAGGCCGTCTCGTGCTGCTTCGTCGAGGCCGTGCGGGGCACGGCGGCCACCCCCGCGGAGCGGGCGCTGCTGCGCACCGCGCTGGCCGCGGTCGCCGGGAAGGAGCCCGAGTGAGGCTGCACCGGCTGGAGCTGGCCGCGTTCGGCCCCTACCCGGGACGCGAGGTGGTCGACTTCGACGTGCTGGCCGCCGAGGGCCTGTTCCTGCTGCACGGCGACACCGGCGCGGGCAAGACCTCGCTGCTCGACGCGGTGTCCTTCGCGCTGTTCGGCAGCGTGCCCGGGGTGCGCGACGAGGCCAAGCAGCTGCGCTGCGACAACGCCCCCGACCTGGTGCACACGGAGGTCTCGCTGGAGCTGACCGTGCGCGGGCGGCGGTTCCGGGTCGCGCACAGCCCGGAGTACCAGCGGCCCAAGCGGCGCGGGACGGGCTTCACCAAGCAGCAGGCGACGGCGTCGCTGACCTGGCTGGACGGCACCGGCGAGCCGCTGACCCGCATCGATGAGGTCGGGCGGACGGTGCAGCACCTGCTGGGCATGACCAAGGAGCAGTTCTTCCAGGTCGTGCTGCTGCCCCAGGGCGAGTTCGCCCGGTTCCTGCGCTCGGAGACCAAGGAGCGCGAGGAGCTGCTGGAGCGGCTGTTCGGCACCGAGCACTTCAAGCGGGTCGAGCTGTGGTTCCGCGAACGCCGCCGGGAGCTGGGCGCGGAGGTGGAGCGGGCGCGGGTGCTGGCCGACGGGCTGGCGGGCCGGGTGGCCCAGGTCGTGGCCGCCGAGCCGCCCGCGGAGCCGGACGAGGCGTGGCTGTCGGCGATCGTGTCCGGGGTGGCCGACGAGGCGGCGGCCACCGCGGCGGAGCAGGCGCGGGCGGCGCGGGAGCGGGCGGCGGCCGAGGCCGCGCTGGCCGACGCCCGGGCGCTGGCCGACCGGGTGCGGCGGGTGCGCCGCGCGCAGCAGGAGCTGGCCGAGGTGGCCGCGCAGGCGGGCGACCGGGCGGCGTGGGCCGAGGAGCTGGGCGCGGCCCGGCGCGCGGCGGGCGTCGTCACCGCGGTGGAGGCGCTGCGGGCCGTGGAGCGGCAGGCGGAGGCGGCCGCCACGGCGGAGCGGGAGCGGGTGCGCGCGGCCGTCGCGCTGGGCTGGGCCGGGACCGGCGACCCGCGCGCGGCGGCCAACGCGCTGCGCGAGGAGGCCGGGGAGCTGGCGGGCCTGGTCGCCGAGGCCGAGCGCCAGCAGGCCGAGCAGGCCCGCGCCGCCGAGATCGCCGCGCGGCTGGCCGCGGTCCGCTGGGACGAGCTGGGGGCCGAGGCCGACGCGCTGACCGTCGCGGTGGAGCAGGCGCGCGCGGCCGTGGCCGAGTCGGCCCGGGCCGCGGCCGCCCTGGACGGCCTGCTGGCGGCCGCCGAGGCGGCGGCCGCCGCGGTCGGCCACGCCGCGGAGCTGCCCGCCGCCGAGGCCGCGCTGGCCGAGGCGGTCACCCGGCACGCCGCCGCGGTGGACGCCCACCAGGACGCGCGCGACCGGCTGCTGGACGTGCGGCAGCGGCGGCTGGCCGGGATGGCCGCCGAGCTGGCCGCGATGCTGGACGGCCCGTGCCCGGTCTGCGGGTCCGAGGACCACCCGGCCCCCGCCGCCGCGGCCGACGCCGTCTCGGCCGCCGACGAGGAGCTGGCCCAGGACGCCGAGCAGCAGGCGCTGCGCGGGCGCGACGCCGCCGCGGAGGCGCTGCGGCGGGCGCGCGGCGCGGTGGAGGCGCTGCGGGAGCGGCTGGCAGGCTGGGACGACCCGATCGCCGCGCACCGCAGCGCCCAGGCGGCCTACGACTCGGCGCGGGAGCTGGCCGACCTGCACCCGGCCCGGGTCGCCGAGCTGGAGACCTTGGAGCGCCGGGTCGAGGACGCGGGCAGGCGGCGGACCCGGCTGGCCCAGGACGTGGCGTCGTGGGCGGCCGAGCGGGCCGAGGTCGAGGCCCGCGTCGCCGAGCGCGCCGAGCGGCTGGCCGCGGCGCGCGGCGGCTTCGACTCGGTGGCCGGGCGCCGCAGCCACCTGCTGGAGCTGGGCGAGGCCCTGGACGCAGTGGCGGACGCGCGGGCCTTCGCCGCGACCGTCGCCGAGCGGGTCGCCGAGCAGCGGTCGGCCGTGGACGCCGCCGTCGCCGTGGCCGGGTTCGCCGACCTCGGCGCGGCGCTGGGCGCGGCCCGGGAGGCCGAGATCATGGCCAAGCTGGACGACCAGCTCGCCGAGGCGCGGCTGCGCGAGTCGACCAACCAGCAGATCCTCGCCGACCCCGAGCTGTGGGGCGTCGACCCGCAGACCGAGGTCGACCTGCCGCCGCTGGTGGCCGCGGTGGACGCCGCCCGCGAGCGCGCCGAGGGGGCGGTGGCCGACGCCCGCGCCGCCGCCGCGCGGGCCGAGGCGCTGGCGGGCCTGACCGACCGGGTGCAGCGGGCCTGGCGGCGGCTGGCCCCGCTGGCCGCCGAGCACGCCGAGCTGGACGCGCTGACGGATGTGGTGAACGGCCGCGGCCAGAACACCGCGCGAATGTCGCTGCGCTCGTTCGTGCTGGCCGCCCGGCTGGAGGAGGTGGTCGTCGCGGCCACCGACCGGCTGCGCCGGATGACCCAGGGGCGCTACGCCTTCGTCCACTCCGACGAAGCCGGGGCCCGGGGCACCCGCGGCGGGCTCGGCCTGGACGTGCTCGACGACTTCACCGGCCGGGTGCGCTCGTCCAAGACGCTCTCCGGCGGAGAGTCCTTCGTGGCCTCGCTGGCGCTGGCCCTGGGCCTGGCCGACGTGGTGGCCGCTGAGACCGGCGGCGCGGTGCTGGACACGCTGTTCGTCGACGAGGGCTTCGGCGCGCTCGACGCCGACACCCTCGACGACGTGATGTCCATCTTGGACGAGCTGCGGGCGGGCGGCCGGGTCGTCGGCGTGGTGTCGCATGTGGAGGAGCTGCGCCAGCGGATCCCGGTGCGGCTGCGGGTGCGCAAGGCGCGCACCGGCCCGACGCTGGAGCTGGTCAGGGGCTGAGGCTGCCCGCGGCCCCGGGCAGGGCGTCGGTCAGGTCCCGGGGCCGCGGGCCAGCTCACATGGCGGCGGCCGCGCGTGCCGTGTCGCGGCCTGCGCCTGCGAACGCGACGACGGGCGCCGCGAACGGGCGGTGCAGGATCATCGGGCCTCCAACCTGGAATGGGACGCGCAAAGCGTGCTGCCGCACCGGATGCGCCGACAAGGGCGCCTGCGGGCGGGTCGGAGCGTTCAAGCACCTTTACGGACGGCGAGTGCCCGCTTACTGTGAACATTCACAGTCATTCACAGTCGGAGGAACGCCTGTGGACCCGTTGGCCGACGCCCTGCGCCGCGGCCCCTTCCACGTCGCGCTGCGGACGGCGATCCAGACGCGCGGGCTGTCGCTGGCCCGGCTGCGCGCCCACCTGGCCCGGCTCGACGTGCAGGTGGCCGAGTCCACCCTGAGCTACTGGCAGCGCGGCCTGCGCCACCCCGACCCGCAGCACGCCCTCGGCGCGGTCCGGGCGCTGGAGTCGGTGCTGGGCCTGCCGACCGACTCGCTGGTCGTCCTGATCGGCCCCCAGCAGCGCGGCCGCACCCGCAAGCAGTCGACCTCCTACGCGGAGCTGGTCGACGCGGGCACCACCACCAGGGAGCTGCTGCGGTCGCTGGGCGTGCACCCCGAGCAGGTCAACGCGGACCTGGAGGTGCGGATGATCACCGAGCGGGTGACCCTGCGCGCCGACCGCTCCCAGGGCCGGGTGGAGACGCTGAACGTCTCCCAGGCCCACGCCGAGGGCATCGACCGCTACGTCGCGGTCTACCACGGCGAGGTGGGCGCCGACGGGACCGCGGTGCGGGTGAGCGCGGGCGACGGCTGCCGGGTCGGCCGGGTCCGCCGCAAGGACCACGTCGTGGTGTTCGAGCTGGTCTTCGACCGGGTGCTCGGCAAGGGCGAGGTCGTGGTGCTCAGCTACGCCGTCGACGACGAGACCGGCGTGCCGTGCCCGGGCTACTACCGGCTGTTCCGGGCCCCGACCGGGCCGTTCCTGCTGCAGTACGAGCTGCCCCCCGAGCGCCTGCCCGCCCGGCTGGTGCAGGAGATCCGCAGCAACGACGCCCGGCCGCCGAGCCTGAGCCGCGAGCTGTACTGCGACCGCAACTGCGTGGTCAGCGCCTACTACCCGAGCATGGAGCCGGGGATCGCGGGAATCGCCGTGGAGTGGGAGTGAGCGCTAGGTTGGCCTGGTGCGCTACCTACACGGCGACCCCGGCCACGACCTGACCTACGACGACGTCTTCCTGGTGCCCGGCCGCTCCGCGGTCGAGAGCCGCTTCGACGTCGACCTGTCCACATCGGACGGCACGGGCGCGACCATCCCGATCGTGGTGGCCAACATGACCGCCGTCGCGGGCAGGCGGATGGCCGAGACGGTCGCCCGCCGCGGCGGGCTGGTCGTGCTGCCCCAGGACGTGGCCCCCGAGGCCGTCGCCGACATCGTGGCCTGGGTGAAGTCCCGGCACACCGTCTGGGACACCCCGCTGGTGCTCACCGCGGGCGACGCCGTGGCCGACGCCATCAACCTGCTGCCCAAGCGCGCCCACGGCGCGGTCGTGGTGGTCGACGACGCCGGGCGGCCGGTCGGGGTGGTGGACGAGGCCGCCTGCCACGGCGTCGACCGGTTCACCCGGCTGGGGGAGATCGCCGAGCCGGTGCACGCGCTGCCGCTGGGCACCGCCCCGCGCGCGGTGTTCGAGCACCTGGCCGAGCACGCGGCGCGGATCGCGGTCGCGGTCGGCCCGGACGGCGCGCTCGCGGGCGTGCTCACCGAGAAGGGCGCGCTGCGGGCGGAGATCTACAAGCCCGCCGTCGACGCAGGCGGCAGGCTGCGCATCGCCGCGGCCGTCGGGGTGAACGGCGACGTCGCGGCCAAGGCGGCCGCGCTGCTGAGCGCGGGTGTGGACACGCTGGTGGTCGACACCGCGCACGGGCACCAGGAGAAGATGCTGACCGCGCTGAAGGCCGTGCGCTCGGTCAACCCGTCGGTGCCGGTCGTCGCGGGCAACGTGGTGACCGCCGAGGGCGTGCGCGACCTGGTCGAGGCGGGCGCCGACGTGGTGAAGGTGGGCGTCGGCCCGGGCGCGATGTGCACGACGCGGATGATGACCGGCGTCGGGCGGCCCCAGTTCTCCGCCGTCGCCGAGTGCGCCGCCGCGGCGCGGGCGCTGGGCAAGCACGTGTGGGCCGACGGCGGCGTCCGGCACCCGCGCGACGTCGCGCTCGCGCTGGCCGCGGGCGCGGCCAACGTGATGATCGGGTCGTGGTTCGCGGGCACCTACGAGTCCCCCGGCGACCTCCAGCGCGACGAGGCCGGGCGGGCCTACAAGGAGTCCTTCGGGATGGCGTCCAAGCGCGCCGTCTCAGCCCGCACGCGCGCCGACAGCGGCTACGACCGGGCCCGCAAGGCGCTGTTCGAGGAGGGCATCTCCTCCTCCCGGATGCGGCTGGACCCCGCCGCGCCCGGGGTGGAGGACCTGATCGACGGCATCTGCTCGGGCGTGCGGTCGGCCTTCACCTACGCGGGGGCGCGCACGGTGCCGGAGTTCCACGAGCGCGCCGTCGTCGGCGTGCAGTCGGCGGCGGGCTTCGCCGAGGGCAGGCCGCTCCCCGCCGGGTGGTGAGCGGCCCGCCCGCGGGCGTCACAGCGAGTGGTCCTCCAGCATCTCGGTCACCAGGGCGGCGATCGGCGAGCGCTCGCTGCGGGTGAGCGTGACGTGGGCGAACAGCGGGTGGCCCTTGAGCTTCTCGATCACCGCGGCCACCCCGTCGTGCCTGCCGACGCGCAGGTTGTCGCGCTGGGCGACGTCGTGGGTCAGCACGACGCGGGAGTTGGTGCCCAGCCGGGACAGCACGGTCAGCAGGACGTTGCGCTCCAGCGACTGCGCCTCGTCGACGATGACGAACGAGTCGTGCAGGGAGCGGCCGCGGATGTGGGTCAGCGGCAGGACCTCCAGCATCTCCCGGCCCAGCACCTCGTCGATGACGGCCTTGCTGACCAGCGCGCCGAGGGTGTCGAAGACCGCCTGCGCCCAGGGCTGCATCTTCTCCGACTCCGAACCGGGCAGGTAGCCCAGGTCCTGCCCGCCCACGGCGTACATCGGGCGGAAGACCACCACCTTGCGGTGCAGGTTGCGCTCCAGCACCGCCTCCAGGCCCGCGCACAGCGCCAGCGCGGACTTGCCGGTGCCCGCCCGACCGCCCAGGGAGACGATGCCGATCTCCTGGTCGAGCAGCAGGTCCAGCGCTATGCGCTGCTCGGCGGAGCGGCCGTGCAGGCCGAACGCCTCGCGGTCGCCGCGGACCAGCCGCACGCGCTTGTCCGCGGTCACCCGGCCCAGCGCGCTCTGCCCGCCCGCGTGCAGCCGCAGGCCGGTGTTGCAGGGCAGCTCGACCTCCATGCCGTAGTCGAGCGGGTCCACCTGGTCCTGGGAGAACAGGTCGTTGATGAAGCCCTGGGGCACCGACAGGTCGGCCATGCCCGACCAGCCGGAGGTGACCACCTCGCCCGCGCGGTACTCGTCGGCGGCCAGGCCGACCGCGGCGGCCTTGACCCGCAGCGGGATGTCCTTGGTCACCAGCGTGACCTCGGGCGTCTCGGCGGCGAGGTTGAGCGCGCAGGCCAGGATGCGGGCGTCGTTGGCGTCGGTGCGGAAGCCCGCGGGCAGCACCGCCGGGTCGGTGTGGTTCAGCTCGACGCGCAGCGTGCCGCCGCTGTCGCCGACCGGGACGGGGGTGTCGAGGCGGCCGTGCTTGAGCCGCAGGTCGTCGAGCAGTCGCAGGGTCTCCCTGGCGAACCAGCCGAGTTCGGGGTGGTGCCGCTTGCCCTCCAGCTCGCTGACCACCACGAGCGGGATGACGACCGAGTGCTCGGCGAAGCGGGTCAGCGCCCACGGGTCGGCGAGCAGGACCGAGGTGTCGATGACGTAGGTGCGGGCTGTGCCGCCCTCCTCGTCGGCCTGGGCGGTGCGGGACGAGCCTGAGGACTGGCTGGCAGTGCGCCTGGACGATGCGGTCACGGCAACTCCCTCGCGGACGCGGGCACCGCGTCCGCTCCTCGACGGGCCGGGCACCTGCCCCGGTGTGGACCGTCAGCGCGGTCCACGGGGGCCGGGTGCCTGCCCCCTCGCCAGTTCGCTCACGACCAGGGCCTCCCGGGTCGGGTCGCAATGGACACGGCCCGACAGGTCGGACGCTACCCGCGCGTGCCGACAATCGGCAGACCGCCGCACAGGTGATTCGGTGATCGGTCACCGGGGAGTCACATGCGCGCCACGTCGATGACGTCCCGCGCGCAATCCGGCCAGGGATTATACCAGGTCAGGAGCCGAAACGGCGGTGGCGAATTCCGTAGGCGCGCAGCGCGCGGAGGAAGTCCGTGCGCCGGAAATCGGGCCAGTACGCCTCGCAGAAGTGGAACTCCGAATGCGCCGACTGCCACAGCAGGAATCCGGAGAGGCGCTGCTCCCCCGAGGTGCGGATCACCAGGTCGGGGTCGGGCTGGCCGGAGGTGTAGAGGTGCTCGGCGATGTGGTCGACGGTCAGCACCTCGGCCAGCTCCTCGATGCTGGTGCCCGCCTCGGCGTGCTGCTGCAGCAGCTTGCGCACCGCGTCGGCGATCTCCCGGCGGCCGCCGTAGCCGACGGCGATGTTGACCTCCATCCCGGTGCGCCCCTCGGCCCGGGTCCGCCCGGCCGCGTTGACCAGCCGCTCGGCGGTCTCGGCAGGCAGGATGTCCAGCGCGCCGATGAGCCGCAGCCGCCAGGGCAGGCCGGGCTCGGCGAGCTCGTCCACCACGTCGCCGATGATCTCCAGCAGGGGCGCCAGCTCGGCGGCGGGCCGGGCGAGGTTGTCGGTGGACAGCAGCCACAGCGTGACCACCTCGACCCCGACCTCGTCGCACCAGCCCAGCAGGTCGGCGATGCGCTGCGCGCCCACCCGGTGGCCGTCGTTGACGTCGGTGAACCCGGCCTCCCGCGCCCAGCGCCGGTTGCCGTCGAGCATGACCCCGACGTGCCGGGGGATCTTGCCGCCGGTCTGCTGGAAGAGGCGTTTCTCGTAGAGGCCGTACACGACATCGGCAACGCGCCTGCGAAGACTCACGGCCTGCCAGGGTACCCCTTTCGGGTGCACACTGGGTTGCGTGGAACCGGACCTCACAGCACTGGAACGACTTCTCCACGAGTCCCGCACAATCGCCGTCGTCGGCCTCAGCGCCGACCCGCGCAGGCCGAGCGCGGGCGTGGCGCGGTACCTGGTGTCGGCCGGGCTGACGGTGCATCCGGTGAACCCGGCGCTGACGACGTGGGAGGGGCTGCCCGCCTATCCGTCGCTCGCGGAGGTGCCCGGCCCGATTGACATCGTGGACGTGTTCCGCCGCCCGGAGCACGCGCCCGGCATCGCCCGCGAGGCCGTCGCGGTGGGCGCGGGGGCGCTGTGGCTGCAGCTGGGCGTGATCAGCGAGGAGGCCGCGCGCATCGCCCGCGAGGGCGGGTTGGACGTGGTGATGGACCGCTGCCTGGGCGTCGAGCACCGCGAGGTCGTCGGCTGGTCGTGATCGCTGTTACAAGCAACCCTGCCTACCGTGCCGTAACCTCGACGGCGTGACCGCTGCCCTCCAGGACCGGCCTCGCCCCACCAAGCCCCGCCTGCGCGGCGTGATCCACTTCTGGTCGTTCTTCGTCTCCCTGGCAACCGGCGCGACGCTGGTCAGCCTGGCGGCGACGGTCTCGCCCATCGCCGCCTTGGCCACCTCGGTGTACGCGGTGACGGTGCTGGGCCTGTTCGGGGTGAGCGCGCTCTACCACCGCCGCTGGTGGGTCTCCGAATCCGCCCGCACGTGGATGAAGCGCCTCGACCACTCGATGATCTTCCTGTTCATCGCCGGGACGTACACCCCGTTCTCCCTGCTGGCCATGTCCCAGCCCACGGGCTACATCGTCCTGGGCATCGTCTGGGGCGGCGCGATCCTCGGCGTGGCCCTCAAGCTCCTGTGGCCCCACGCCCCCCGCTGGCTCGGCACCCCCATCTACATCGCCCTGGGCTGGGTCGCCGTCTTCGTCCTCCCGGAACTCCTCCACAACGCAGGCGTAGCCGCCCTGGTCCTCCTCCTGGTGGGCGGCCTCTTCTACACCATCGGCGCCATCTTCTACGCCACGAAGTGGCCCAACCCGTGGCCCACCGTCTTCGGCCACCACGAGTTCTTCCACGCCGCCACCGTCCTCGCAGCCCTCTGCCACTACATCGCGATCTGGTTCGCGATCTTCCCCTAGCGGGGGTTCATTCCGGTTTGCGGGCCTCGACGAGCACGCGGCGGCTGTGGGAGGTGAAGCTGCCGGTTGTGGTGATGTGGTCGTGCATGGCTCGGAGGCGGGCGTGGTAGCGGGGGACGGTGAAGTCGGGGACGGTCCAGATCACCTTGCGGAGGAAGTAGATCACTGCGGCTACGTCGAAGAACTCGACGCGGAGGGTGGCGGGGCGGAGGGTGAGGATTTCCAAGGGGGCGAGGGTGGTGCGGAGTTCGGCGGCGGTGGGGCGTGGGGGTGGGAGGGGGCCGAGGAAGAACTCCGAGAGTTCGCGGTTCGTGCCGTCGCCGATCTGCTGGGTGAGGACGCGGCCGCCGGGGCGCAGGACGCGGGTGATCTCCGCCCACGGGGTGTGGGTGGGGTGGCGGCTGGTGACCAGGTCCAGGGATTCGGTGCGGAACGGCAGGAGGGTGCGTTCGGCGACCCTGATGACCTGTGCGTCCGGGAGGTTGCGGCGGGCGATGGCGGCGTTGGGGGGCCAGGCCTCCGTGGCGAACAGCAGGCGCGGGCGGATCGGGGCTTCGGCGACGACCTCGCCGCCGCCGGTCTGCAGGTCGGCGGCGGCGGTCGCGGTCGAGAGGCGGTCGGCGAGCAGGGCCGAGTAGCGCCACGGCGGGCGCTCCTCGGTGGCCTGCCGTCGAACCAGGAGAAGTCCCAGCCGTCGGTGGGGACGGCGGCGCCCTCGGCCACCAGCTCGTCGAACGTCCGCATCAGTCGACGAGCTCGCCTTCCAGCAGACCCATCAGGTACACGTCGTGCCACTGGCCGTCGCGGCGGAACGCCTGGCGGAGCCTGCCCTCCTCCACGAAGCCGACCTTGCGGTAGACGTGGCGGGCGCGGTCGTTGTCGTCGACGACGCCGAGCTCGATGGAGTGCAGCCGCATGAAGTCGAAGCCGTAGCGGCACATCAGCCGCAGGGCCTCGGTGCCGTAGCCGCCGTTCCAGCAGTCCTTCTCGCCGATGTAGATGTCCAGCTCGGCGCGGGCCGTCTCCGGCTTGGCGTCGCGCAGGACGATGATGCCGATGAGCCGGGCGTCGGCGATGGTCTCGATGCCGAAGACCGTGCGGCTGAAGGAGTTGCGGGGCAGGTCGGCCCAGCGCTTGCGCATGGCGGCCAGCGGCTCCGGGTACGCGCCGTCGAGCCAGCGGGTGACCTCGGGGTCGTTGTGCCAGCGCCAGACCGCGTCGGCGTCCTCTGGCTCCATCGCTCGCAGGCGCACGAGCTTGCCGGTCAGTGCCACAACGCCCTCCTACAGGTCCGGACCCTTCGCCCGCAGATCATCGACCTTCGACATCGCCGCCCGCAGCTCATTTAGCCACTGCTCGGTGTGCTGGCCGACCAGCCGCACCGCCCAGGCCAGGGCGTCGGAGCGGGAGCGGGCCACGCCCGCGGCCACCAGGGTGTCGAGCACCTGGCGCTCGGGCTGGCGCAGCCGGGTCATCACCGGCACCGCGATGACGGTGAACAGCTCGCGCGTGCTGCCCAGCTTCGCGCCCCAGGCCACCTTGCGGCCGTACCGGTGCTCGGCCTGGCGGGCGATCTCGATGCGGTCCTCCCGCGTCTCCTCCCGCCAGCGGCCGATCCGCCCGGACTCGGCCGCCGCGCGGGCGGCGTCGTCGCGGTAGTCGCCGGTCAGCGGCGGGAGCTCGCCGACGACGGTGATCTCCTCGCGGTCGATCACGATCTCCGGCTCGCCCGCGAACCAGTCCGGCAGCCGCCCGGAGAACCACGCCGGGGCGTCGTCGGCGCTGGGCAGGTCGCCCTGCCACCGGTGTCCACGCATGTCCGCTCCAATGATTACATGATTACGTCCTTACCGAGGTTACGCCGATGCCCGGCTGCCACCAGGGCGTTCGCTCAGAGCAGAGACCGCAGCTCGTCCGCGGTCGTCACCGGCCGGTCGCACACATAGCCCCGGCAGACGTACGCCGCGGGCACCCCGCCGACCAGCGGCCGATCGGCCAGCAGCGGCGCGGAGTCCGGCTCGCCCGCCAGCACGACGGCCCCGCCCGGCGCGTGCCGGACGGCCACCTCGACCAGCTCCCCGGATCCGGCGACGGCGACCTGGATCGGCCCGGCGACCAGGGCTTCGGCCACGGTCAGCCAGTGGCCCGCGAAGCGCGGCGCGCGGGCGGCCAGCAGGCCGGACCGGTGCACGGCCGCCTCGGCCGCCGCCCGGTACCGCTGCGGCGAGCCGGTCAGCGCCGAGGCCGTCAGCAGCGCCCCGGCCAGGGCGGACGCGCCTGCGGGCGAGGCGTTGTCCCCCGGGTCGCCCGGCCGCCAGACCAGCGCGTCGGCGTCGTCGGCGGTGTCGTGGTAGGCCCCGGGCGCGCCCGGGTCGGCGAAGCGCTCCAGCGCGGTGTCCAGCAGCGAGCACGCCGCGGTCAGCCACCGCTGCTCGGCCGTGGCCTGGTGCAGCGCCAGCAGCCCGTCGGCCAGGCAGCCGTAGTCCTCCAGCACGCCCGATGCCGAGCCGACCACGCCGTCCCGCGACGTGCGCCGCAGCCTGCCGTCCACCAGGTGCAGGTCCAGCAGGAGGTCGGCGGCCCGGGCGGCGGCCTCGACCCACGACGGCTGCCCGAGCGCCCGACCGGCCTCGGCGAGCGCGCCGATGGCCAGCCCGTTCCACGCCGTGACGACCTTGTCGTCGCGCCCCGGCTGCGGCCGCGCCTGCCGCGCCGCCAGCAGCGCCGCGCGCACCCGCGCCCAGCGGTCGGCGTCGTCGACCTCCCCCAGCTGCAACGTCGACGCCCCGTCCTCGAAGGTCCCGTCCGGGGTGACCTTGAGCAGCGCGGCCGCCCACGCGCCGTCGGCCTCCCCCAGCACCTCGACCAGCTGCGCGGGCGTCCACACGTAGGTCAGCCCCTCGACGCCCTCGGTGTCGGCGTCCAGCGACGAGGCGAACCCGCCTTGGGCCGTCATCAGGTCGGTCAGCAGGAACCGCGCGGTGTCCTCGGCGACCTCCCGGTAGCGCGCGACCCCGGTGCGCCGGGCGAGGTGGGCGTAGAGCCGCAGCAGCAGGGCGTTGTCGTAGAGCATCTTCTCGAAGTGGGGCACCACCCAGCCCGCGTCCACGCTGTACCGGGCGAAGCCGCCCGCGAGCTGGTCGTTGAGCCCGCCGTCGGCCATCGCCCGCGCCGTGCCCTCCACGATGGACAGCGCCTCGACCGACCCGGTGCGCTCGTGGTGGCGCAGCAGGAACTCCAGCACCATCGACGGCGGGAACTTCGGGGCCGTGCCGAAGCCGCCGTGGCGGCGGTCGTACTCGCCCAGCAGCGACGCGGCCGCCCCGGCCAGCGCCCCGGCGTCGACCGGCGACGGCGCCAGCGGCGCGGACTGCTCCCGCAGCGCCGCCACGACCTTGGCCCCCGCCGCCCGCACCTCGGCCCCGCGCGCGGTCCACGCCTCGTGCACGGCCTCCAGCACCTGGGTGAACGACGGCATGCCCGGCCGCGGCGTCGGCGGGAAGTAGGTGCCGCAGTGGAACGGCTCGCCATCGGGGGTCAGGAAGCAGGTCATCGGCCAGCCGCCGTGGCCGGTCATGGCCTGGGTGGCGGTCATGTAGACCGCGTCGATGTCCGGGCGCTCCTCGCGGTCGACCTTGACGTTGACGAACCACCCGTTCATCAGCGCCGCGGTGGCCTCGTCCTCGAACGACTCGTGGGCCATGACGTGGCACCAGTGGCAGGCGGCGTACCCGACCGACAGCAGCACCGGCACGTCCCGCCTGCGCGCCTCGGCGAACGCCTCGGGCGACCACTCCCACCAGTCCACGGGGTTGTCGGCGTGCTGGAGCAGGTAGGGGCTGGTGGAGTCGCTGAGCCGGTTCGCCATGACCCCACCCTCTCAAATGCCGTGCCCCGCGGCCTGCGGGTGCGCGACACTCCCCCGGTGCTGCTCACCCTGACCACGACCCGTGCGCCCGCGACCGACCTCGGCTACCTGCTGTTCAAGCATCCCGGGAAGGCCCAGCGGTTCGACACCTCCGCGGGCCCGGCGTTCGTGTTCTACCCGCGCGCGGACGCCGAGGAGTGCACGGCGGCGCTGCTGCTGGAGGTCGACCCGGTCGCCCTCTCGCGCGCCCACCGCGACCAGGACACCGGCCTGGGCCACTACGTCAACGACGGCCCGTACGCGGCAGGCTCGCTGCTGGCGGTCGCACTGGGCAAGGTGTTCAAGACGGCGATGAACGGCCGCTGCGACGCCCGCCCCGAGCTGGCCGCCACCCCGATCCCGCTGCGCGTCCACGTCCCGTGCGCCCCCTGCACCGCCGCCGACCTGCCGCAGCGGCTGTTCGGCCCGCTGGGCTGGCAGGTCGAGGCCGGGCGCGTCCCGCTGGACCCGGCCTTCCCGGAGTGGGGCGACGCGCCCTACGTCGACCTGCGGCTCAGCGGGGAGATCCGGCTGGCCGACGCGCTGCGCCAGCTGTACGTGCTGCTACCGGTCCTGCACGATGCCAAGCACTACTGGGTCGGCGACGACGAGGTGGACAAGCTGCTGCGCGTCGGCGGCGACTGGCTGGCAGGCCACCCCGAGCGCGAGCTGATCAGCGCGCGCTACCTCAAGCACCGGGGCGCCTACGTGCGCTCGGCGCTGGAGCGGCTCACCGAGCTGGACGGGACCGAGCCGCCGCAGGAGCGGTCCGAGCACCGCCCGCTGGCCGCGCTGCGCCGGGCCGCGGTGCTCGACGTGCTGCGCGAGGTCGGCGCGCGGCGGGTGCTGGACCTGGGCTGCGGCGGCGGCGCGCTGCTGCGCGAGCTGGTCGCCGACCCGGCGTTCACCGAGGTCGTCGGCACCGATGTCGCCCCGCGCGCGCTCGCGGGCGTGGCCAGGTGGCTGGAGCGGCTGCCGGAGCGGACCAGGGCGCGCGTCGAGGTGCGGCAGTCGTCGCTGACCTACGGCGACCCGTCGCTGGCGGGCTACGACGCCGCGGTCCTCATGGAGGTGGTCGAGCACGTCGACCCCGAGCGGCTGCCCGCGCTGGAGCGCGCGGTGTTCGGCGTCGCCCGGCCCGCGCACGTCGTGGTCACCACCCCGAACGTCGAGCACAACGCGCGGTTCCCCGGCCTGACCGGGCTGCGCCACCCGGACCACCGCTTCGAGTGGACCCGGGCGCAGTTCCGCGCCTGGGCGCAGGCCATCCCCGGCTACACCGCGGTCTTCCGCCCGGTCGGCCCGGACGACCCCGAGGTCGGCCCGCCCACCCAGCTGGCCCTGCTCACCCGCGAGGAGGCGTGATGGACCTGGTGATCCCCGACATGGCACTGGTGGTGCTGATCGGCGCCTCCGGCTCGGGCAAGTCCACCTTCGCCCGCAAGCACTTCCTGCCCACGCAGGTGCTCTCCAGCGACTTCTTCCGCGGCCTGGTCGCCGACGACGAGAACGACCAGACGGCCTCCGCGGCCGCCTTCGACACCCTGCACTACGTCGCGGGCAAGCGCTTGCAGGCGGGCCGCATCACGGTGGTCGACGCGACGAACGTGCAGCGCGAGGTGCGCGCGCAGTTGGTGAAGCTGGCGCGGGAGCACCACGTGCTGCCCGTGGCGATCGTGCTGGACCTGCCGGAGTCGGTGTGCGTCGCGCGCAACGCCGCGCGGCCGGACCGCGACTTCGGGGCCCACGTCGTGCACCGGCACCGCGCCCTGCTGCGCAAGTCCCTCGGCGGGCTGGCGCGCGAGGGGTTCCGCCGGGTCCACGTGCTGCGCGGGCAGTCCGAAGTGGACGCGGCCAGGATCGTGGTCGAACCGCTGCGCAACGACCTGCGCGGCGAGACCGGGCCGTTCGACGTGATCGGCGACGTCCACGGGTGCCGGGCCGAGCTGGAGGACCTGCTCGCCGAGCTGGGGTACGCCCTGGAGCGCGACGCCGAGGGGCGGGCGGTCGGGGCGGCGCACCCCGCGGGCAGGCGGGCGGTCTTCGTCGGCGACCTCGTCGACCGCGGCCCCGACACCCCGGGCGTGCTGCGGCTGGTCATGGGCATGGTCGGCGCGGGGAACGCCTACGCGGTGTGCGGCAACCACGAGCAGAAGCTCGCGCGGGCGCTGGCCGGGCGCAAGGTGACCGTCGCCCACGGGCTCGCCGAGTCGCTGGCGCAGCTGGAGGCCGAGCCGCCGGAGTTCCGCGCGGCCGTCCGCGACTTCTGCGACGAGCTGCTGGCCCACTACGTCCTCGACGGCGGCAGGCTGGTCGTCGCGCACGCGGGCCTGCCCGAGCGCTACCACGGCCGGGCGTCGAGCGCGGTGCGCTCCTTCGCCCTCTACGGCGACACCACCGGCGAGACCGACGAGTACGGCCTGCCGGTGCGCTACCCCTGGGCGACCGAGTACCGCGGCACGGCGATGGTCCTGTATGGACACACGCCGACGCCGGAGGCCGAGTGGGTCAACAACACCATGTGCCTGGACACCGGCGTGGTCTTCGGCGGGAAGCTGACGGCCCTGCGCTACCCGGAACGGACCGTGGTGTCCGTGCCCGCCCGCGAGGTCTGGTACGAGCCGGTCCGCCCGCTGGCAGGCCCCACCCGCGACCCGGACTTCCTCGACCTGGCCGACGTCGCGGGCCGCCGGGTGGTGGAGACCGGCTACGGCGAGGTGTCGGTGCGCGCCGAGCAGGCCGCGGCCGCGCTGGAGGTGATGAGCCGCTTCGCCGTGGACCCGCGCGTGCTGTGGTACCTGCCGCCGACGATGGCCCCGGCGCCCACCCACCCCGACGGCGACCTGCTGGAGCACCCGCGCGAGGCGTTCGCCGACTACCTGCGCCAGGGCGTGCGGGAGGTGCTGTGCGAGGAGAAGCACATGGGCTCGCGCGCGGTCGTCCTGGTGCGCCGGGACGGCTCCGGCGTGGTGCACACCCGGACCGGGCGGGCCTTCTTCCCCGCGGGCGAGGACGTGCTGCCCCGGGTCGCAGGCGCCGTGGCGGCGGCCGGGCTGTGGGCCGAGCTGGGCACCGACTGGCTGCTGCTGGACACCGAGATCATGCCGTGGACCGCCAAGGCCGCCGAGCTGGTCAAGGACCAGTACGCGGCGGTCGGCGCGGCCGCGGGGGCGGCCCTGCCCGCGGCGGCGGCGGCGCTGGCCGCGACCGCCGAGCGCGGGATCGACGTGGCGGCGCTGCTGGGGCGCACCCGCGGCCGGGCGGCCAACGCCGCGGCGTTCCGCGCGGCCTACCGGGGGTACTGCCGCGGGCCGCTGCGGATCGCGCCGTTCCAGGTGCTGGCCACGGCCGGGGCGACCCACCACACCGCGCCGCACCGGTGGCACCTCGGGATCGCCGACCGGCTGGTCGCGGCCGACCCCGAGCTGTTCGCGCCGACCCGGCGGCTGGCCGTGGACACCGGCGACCCCGAATCGGTGGCCGCGGGCGTGGCCTGGTGGGCGGAGCTGACGGCGGCGGGCGGCGAGGGCATGGTCGTCAAGCCCGCGGCGAACCTGGTGCTGCGCGGCGACCGCCCGGTGCAGCCCGGCATCAAGGTGCGCGGGCCGGAGTACCTGCGGATCGTCTACGGCCCGGACTACCGCGACCCGGCGAACCTGGCCCGGCTGCGCGAGCGCAGGCTCGGCCACAAGCGGTCGCTGGCGCAGCGGGAGTACGCCCTGGGCCTGGCCGGGCTCGACCGGCTGGCGCGCGGGGAGCCGCTGTGGCGCGTGCACGAGTGCGTGTTCGCGGTGCTCGCGCTGGAGTCGGACCCGGTGGACCCGCGGCTGTGACGCGCTAGACCTTGGCAGGCGGGGGGCTGTCGGGGGTCTCCGCCTGGTCGAAGCTCTCCGGGATGCGCTTGAGGTGCTTGCTCATCGAGCGGACCAGGAACGCCACGGCGATCAGGAACAGGATGAGGATCAGGAAGCCCAGCGGCGAGGACTTGCCGAAGTCCTCGCCCTGGCCGCCGGGGTCGGCCGGGCCGGGGGGCGGGGTCGCGGTGGGCTGGGCGACCAGGGCGACCGTGCCCGCCGACGCGGGATCGGCGGGCAGGTCGACGTGCAACGAGGTCACAGCGGGCAGTTTAGACGGTCGCCTTCTCGGTGATGCCGGAGAACAGGTCGTCCTCGGGGACGGTGCTGTCCACCAGGGAGCGCACCAGCTCGTACTCCTCGTACGGCCAGACCTCGCGCTGCACGTCCAGCGGCACCGCGAACCAGCGGCTGTTCGGGTCGATCTGGGTGGCGTGGGCGAGCAGGGCGGCGTCGCGGACCTCGAAGTACTCGGCGCACTCGACGCGGGTGGTCACCCGGTGGGAGATGTCACCGCGCTCGGGGTCCCAGTTGGCCAGCCACTCCTCGTACGGCGACTCCAGGCCGCGGGCCAGCAGCGCCTCGTGCATGGCGACCAGCCGCGCGCGGGAGAAGCCGTGCGAGTAGTACAGCTTCAGCGGCGTCCACGGCTCGCCCTCGTCCGGGTAGAGGTCGGGGTCGCCCGCGGCGTCGAAGGCGGCGACGGAGACCTCGTGGCAGCGGATGTGGTCGGGGTGCGGGTAGCCGCCGTTCTCGTCGTAGGTGACGATCACGTGCGGCTTGAACTCCCGGATCGCCCGGACCAGCGGCGGCACCGACTCGGCCAGCGGCACCAGCGCGAAGCAGCCCTCCGGCAGCGGCGGCAGCGGGTCGCCCTCGGGCAGGCCGGAGTCGACGAAGCCCAGCCAGCGGTGCTGGATGCCCAGGATCTCCGCCGCCTTGGCCATCTCCTGCCTGCGCACGGCCGGGATGTCGGCGGTGATCTCCGGCCGGTCCATCGCCGGGTTGAGGATGTCGCCGCGCTCACCGCCGGTGCAGGTCACCACCATGACCTCGTGGCCCTCGGCGACGTACTTGGCCATCGTGGCCGCGCCCTTGCTGGACTCGTCGTCCGGGTGGGCGTGCACCGCCATCAGCCGCAGTTTGTCTGCCATGCCTGTTTCGGACCCCTCCTGATAGGCATCCGCCCGCAAAGCGGATACTCGTTCCCGAGTAGTACGAACGCGCCGTCGCCGCTCCATTGTTCCCGGCGGGGCGCGGATCGGTGCGGGAGGGCGTTGGTTTGGGCACGTTGCCGGAAGGCCGCTACGGGAAGCAGCCGACCCGTCGCTCCCCGCTGGCCAAGACGGTCCTGGTCGTGGCGGCGCTGCTGGTCGGCGCGGCCGTGGCGTTCGTCGCATACCGCAACCTGGGCTCGGCCCCCATCTCCGCGGAGCGGGCCACCTACGCGAACCTGCCGGAGCACCGGATGCGGTTCGCCTTCGACGTCACCCGCGCCGAGCCCGAGCGGGCCGCGGTGTGCGTGGTCCGGGTGCGCTCCATCGACGGCGGGGAAACCGGCCGCCGCGAGGTGTTCGTGCCGCCGGGAGACTCGCCGCTGCGCGTGGAGACGGTGATCACCGGCGGGGCCGAACCGGTCACGGCGGAGGTCTTCGGCTGCTCGTACCAGGTGCCCGAATACCTGTCCACCGCGGAGCGGCCATCGGGGTGAACTCCTCCGGGGAACGCGACTAAACGGACATAACGGGCGATCTTGCCCGTCGGTCCGTGCTACGCTCTGTCGACGCACGGCCCCTAGGAGGGCCGTGTTTTTTCCATTCCGGGTGGGCACCGCGGACCCGGAGCTGCCCGGCCCGCGACCGCGGGCCCGGAGTACGACGAGGAGTTGGTGACCGTGAGCGACACCAAGGTGACCTGGTTGACCCAGGAGGCCTACAACCGGCTCAAGAACGAGCTCGACGAGCTCATCGCGAACCGGGCGGTCATCGCCGAGAAGATCAACACCAGCCGCGAGGAAGGCGACCTGAAGGAGAACGGCGGCTACCACGCCGCCCGCGAGGAGCAGGGCCAGCAGGAGGCCCGCATCCGCCACCTCCAGGAGCTGCTGCGCGGGGCCAAGGTGGGCGAGCCGCCCGCCGACGACGGCACCGCGCGCCCGGGCATGGTCCTCACCGTCCGCTACGACGGCGACGACGAGGAGGAGCGCTTCCTGCTGGCCACCCGCGAGGAGGGCGGCAGCGAGGGCGAGCTGGAGGTGTACTCGCCGGAGTCCCCGCTGGGCAAGGCCCTGCTGGGCGCCAAGGAGGGCGAGACCCGCGAGTACGAGCTGCCCAACGGGCGCAACCAGAAGGTCGTGCTGGTCAAGGCCGTGCCCTACGGCGGCTGAGCGAACCGACTCCGCGAGGCGGCACCCGGGCGGGGTGCCGCCTCGTCGGCGTTGAAGGGGATCAGCGCAGCACGCGCTCCAGGAGGGGGCGCACGCGCAGCGGCACCGGGGTGGACAGGGCGATGGCCGTGGACGTGCGGCGGACCCACTCCACGTCGACCACCCGGTCGATGACGCGCTGGAGGTCGTCGTTGTCGCGGGCGACCATGCGCACCAGCAGGTCGCCCTGGCCGGTCGTGGCGTGCACCTCGCACACCTCATCGATGGCCATCAGCAGCGACGCCACTTCCCCGCGCTTGCCCTGCGCGATCTCCAGCACGGCGAAGGCGGTCAGCCCGTAGCCCATCGCGGCCAGGTCGATCGCGGGCGGGAAGCCGGTCAGCACGCCCCGCCGCTCCAGGCGGTCCAGCCGCGCCTGCACCGTGCCCCTGGCCACGCCCAGGCGGCGCGAGCACTCCAGCACGCCCAGGCGCGGCTCGTCGGTGAGCAGCAGCAGCAGGCGCGCGTCCAGCTCGTCGAGGTCCAATCCCCTACTCCTGTTCAGAGTGTCCACTTTGCCGAGCCGACTAGCCAGTTGACTGGTCATATTGCCCTGTTAAGAAGCAAAGTGTTGCACAGGATGACCGGCGAATTCCATGCTCTGTAGTACCGCGCGATTAGTCAGCATGCAGGAGGTTGCGATGACGGGGACACTCGGCACGGGCATGGACGAGGTCAGCTACGACCAGCTGCGCCAGCTCGTCGGCCTGGTCGACTACGACGAGTCGCGGGACCCGTTCCCGGTCAAGTCGATGGACGCCGTCGTGTTCGTCTGCGGCAACGCCACCCAGACCGCCCTGTTCTACCAGTCGGCGTTCGGCATGGAGCTGGTCGCCTACTCCGGCCCCGAGACCGGCAACCGCGACCACAAGGCGTTCGTCCTCAAGTCCGGCTCCGCCCGCTTCGTCGTCAAGGGCGGCGTGACCCCGGAGAGCCCGCTGCTCGACCACCACCGCGCCCACGGCGACGGCGTGGTCGACCTCGCCCTGGAGGTCACCGACGTCGACAAGTGCATCGAGCACGCCCGCTCGCAGGGCGCCACCGTGCTGGACGAGCCGCACGACGTCTTCGACGAGCACGGCACCGTGCGCATGGCCGCCATCGCCGCGTACGGCCAGACCCGCCACACCCTGATCGACCGGTCCCGCTACAACGGCCCCTACCTGCCCGGGTACGTCGCCAAGACCGGCACCTACGTCAAGCCCGCGGGCGCGCCGAAGCGGCTGTTCCAGGCTGTCGACCACTGCGTCGGCAACGTCGAGCTGGGCAAGATGGACTACTGGGTCCAGTGGTACAACCGCGTGATGGGCTTCGTGAACATGGCGGAGTTCGTCGGCGACGACATCGCCACCGACTACTCGGCGCTGATGAGCAAGGTGGTCGCCAACGGCAACCACCGGGTCAAGTTCCCGCTGAACGAGCCCGCCATCGCCAAGAAGAAGTCGCAGATCGACGAGTACCTGGAGTTCTACGGCGGCCCCGGCTGCCAGCACATCGCCCTGGCGACCAACGACATCATCGCCACCGTCGAGGGCATGCGCGCGGCGGGCGTGGAGTTCCTCGACACCCCCGACTCCTACTACGAGGACCCCGAGCTGCGCGCCCGCATCGGCGAGGTCCGCGTCCCGATCGAGGTCCTCAAGGAGCACCGCATCCTGGTCGACCGCGACGAGGACGGCTACCTGCTGCAGATCTTCACCAAGCCGGTCGGCGACCGCCCGACGGTGTTCTTCGAGATGATCGAGCGCCACGGCTCCCTCGGCTTCGGCAAGGGCAACTTCAAGGCCCTCTTCGAGGCCATCGAGCGCGAGCAGGAGCGCCGCGGCAACCTCTGAGCCGCTCAGCTGACTATCAGGTGGACCCGCCACCGGGCCGGTACGCTCGGTGGCGGGTCTCTGTCGTCCTCACGTTAGGCTCACGTTCATGGCAGTCGGCACCCGCTTCGCAGGCGCGGCCTCCCTGGCGGGGGCGGCGCTGGTCGCGATGGCCCTGACCGGGGTCGCGGTCTTCACCGTGCAGGCCGCCACCTGCGACGAGAGCGGGCAGTACGTGCGGGTGGACGGGCAGACGCAGCTGGTGGGCGGGTGCCTGGACCCGGAGGACCTGCCGGTGGCGCCGACGTCGGTGGTGCGGCCCGGCGATGACGCGGGCTCCGGGGTGGACCCGCTGCGGCAGAGCCCGTAGCTCTCAGCTCTCGCGCTCCCCGACCCACGCCTGCCCGACCCAACGGTCCGATCCGCGCGCTACCTCGGCCCTGTGCTTCCCCGGCCCCGGCGCGTCCCTTGGGACCCGTGCCCTAGGTCTGGCGCTCCCCCCAGACCGGCGCACTCCCGGCCCCGCACTCACTCGGCCCTGCGCTTCCCCGACCCGGCTCGTCCCCTGAACCCCGCACCCTAGGTCTGGTGCTTCCCCCAGACCGGCGCACTCCCGGCCCCGCGCTCACTCGGCCCCGTGCTTCCCCGACCCGGCTCGTCCCCTGGGCCGCGCCCGAGCTCTGGTGCTTCCCCAGTCCGGCGCTCTCCCGGTCCCTCGCTCTCTCGGCTCTGCGCCCCGGTCCCCTGCCCATCCGCGACCTCGCGTTCCCTTGGCCGCGCCCCCTCCTCAACCTTTCTCCCTCCCCCGTTCACGCCGGTGCCCCTCCACCCGGACGGGTGGAGGGGCACCGGTCGGGGCTACTTCGCCTTCTCCGGGTCCTTCGCTCGCCTGGTCGGTTTCTCGGCGGTGAGCTCGGCTGGGGAGTGGGGGGTCAGTTCGGATTCGGCTTCGAGGGGTTCCAGGAGGTCTGCGGTCTGGGCCAGGAGGTCGGTGGTGCCGCGGAGGCGGGAGGCGAGCTGCTCGCGGAGGGCGGTGAGGCGTTCCACCTGACTGGTGGCCGTCGCCAGGCGGCGGTCGGCTTCGTCGGTGGCTTCGGTGACGATGCGGCGGGCCTCGTCGCGGGCTCGGGCTCGCTCCTCCTCCATCTCCTTGAGGAACGCGGCCTGCAGCTCGCGGCGGGCCTGCTCGGCTTCGGCGTCGAGGTCCTGCTGGCGCTTGTCGGCGGCCGCGGTCATCGCGACGGACTTGTGGCGGACCTCCTCCATGATGCTCTTGTGGTCCGCGTGGAGCTCCTGGTGCTGGCGGTCGAGGTCGGCGAGCATGCGGCGGTAGCGGTCGCGGAGGGCGGTGCTGGCCTCCTCGGCGGCGGCCCACGCCGTCTCGGCGGCGGCCTTCGCGCGGGCGGTGATCTCCGCGGCCTGGGTGCGGGCCAGCTGGAGGGTGCGCTCGGCGTCGGGGGCCGTCGTCTGGGTCAGCTGGTCGAGGCGGGCCGTCAGCGCGGCGATCTCGCGGCGGGCCAGCTCCAGCTCGCCGGAGAGCTCGGCGACGCGGCCGAGGGCCTCGTCGCGGTCGGCTGCGCAGCGGAGGGCGTCGTCCTCGACGCGGCGCAGGTACTGCTTCACCTGGTTGCGGTCGTAGCCGTGGCGCACCACGGAGAAGTCCGCCGGATCGCCCTGTGTGACCATGCCATCGCACGTTACCAGGGCAAACCCGGGGTCAGCCGGGCCAACGCGCCGCCGCCCCGCGATCAGGTCGCCCCCGCCGTTCCCCCGATCGGCGGCTCCGGCGGCGCGATCACCCTGGTACGCCGCCACATCCGCGCCGCACCGCCGTTCGGCGGAGGCACCCGGTCGGGCGACGGGCCGAGCACCGGTGGCATGTGGACGGTCGAGGCGCCCGGCCCGCTACCCGACGGGGACGGGCCCGGGCACGTAGTCCGGGTCCACCTGCTCGGCGAGGTCGCGGCCCGCGCGCTCGCTGGCCCACGCGGCGGCGTTGCGCAGGTGGAACTCCACGGCCTGGCGCTGGTAGCGCCGCCAGTCCTTGTCCACACCGTCCACCAGGGACCGCATCGCCCGCAGCGCGTCGCGGTTCGCCGGTTCCAGCTCCCCGATCGGGCGGACCTCGCCGCGCTCGGCGGCGCGGACGTGGGCCGAGCGGCCGACCCAGGTCAGCAGGTCGTCGCCGACGTGCTCGCGCAGGAACGCCAGGTCGTCATCGTCGCTGACTTTGTTGCCCACCACCGCCACGCGCACACCGAAGTCGCGGGCGTAGTCGAGGTACTGGCGGTACACCCCGACGCTGCGCACGGTCGGCTCGCACACCAGGAACGTGACGTCGAAGCGGGTGAACAGGCCCGAGGCGAAGGAGTCCGCGCCCGCGGTCATGTCGACCACGCAGTACTCCCCCGGCCCGTCGGCCATGTGGTTGAGCAGCAACTCGACCGCGCCGACCTTGGCGTGGTAGCAGGACACGCCCAGGTCGGACTCGGCGAAGGGGCCGGTCACCGCGAGCCGCACGCCCTCGACGACCCGCACGCAGGCATCGTAGACCGGGTTCTCCTCATCGATGCGGACCAGGCGCGAGCCGCGCCCCGGCGGGGTGGTCTTGACCATGTCGGCCGCGGACAGCACGCGCGGGTTGTCGCCGCGCAGGTAGTCCTTGATCTGCGGCAGGTGCGCGCCGAGGGTGGGCAGCGCCAGGCCGTCCGGCGCGCCGAGCGCGGCGGCCAGGTGCTGGTTGATGTCGGCGTCCAGCGCCAGCAGCGCCGGTGCGGGGGACTCCGCGGCCAGGTGGCGCAGGAGCAGCGAGGCCAGGGTGGTCTTCCCGCTGCCCCCCTTGCCGACGAACGCGATCTTCACTACGGGCAACTCTCATGCGGGGATGGATGACACCCGTAGTGATAGCGGTTTTCATTATCTGTACGCAAGCCCCACGATCGGGTCACGGGAGCGGCACCTGAGCGGGTGGCATCGCCCGGTAGGTGTCCAGCACGGCCGGGTCCTGCAGGGCCATCCAGGCGATGACCTCCGAGTATGTCGCGCACACCGTCTCCGGGCGACCGCAGACGCCCGCCATGAACTGCTCGGTCGCCTTCGTGAACCCGCCGCCGGACCACTCGTTGAAGTGGTTGCCCACCACCAGCGGCGCGCGGTTGCCCTTGAACGCGGCGCGGTAGGCGGCCTCGTAGGTGTCGAGGGTGACCTTGGCGAACTCCTCGGCGCGGTGCGGCTCGTTGCGCGCCTGGTTCTGGATGTACCAGAGGTTGTAGTCCATCATGATCGTCTTCTTGTGGTGCACACCCGGCACGCGCACGCTCGGCATGGGGAACTGCCAGATGCCGTGCGAGCGGTAGGGCCAGGCGATGCCGTCGGAGACCGCGCTGGTGTCGTAGCTCATCCCGCGCGCGGCCAGCACCGGCTCGTAGACGGCGCGGTCGCCCTCCAGGCACGGGGTCCGTCCACCTTGGATGGTCTTCGGGTCCAGCCGCAGGCCGTCGCCGCGGGCCTGCTCGACGAAGGCGAAGAACTGGTCCAGCTCGGAGTTCCACTGCGCGGTGTTCCACTCGCCCACGCCGAGCGCGGAGCCCTGGCAGAAGTGCCCGTTGTAGTGGGTGCCGATCTCGTGGCCGCGGTCGACCGCCTGGTTCAGGTCGGCGATCAGCGTGGCGACGTCCTGTTCGGACCCGCCGAAGCCGATGGAGGCCCGGCCCGGCCGGTTGCCCGGCCCGGTGTACTCCGCGCGCCGGGCGTCGGGCAGCAGGTAGATGCCGGACAGGAAGCCGGAGAAGTGCCCGCCGGACTCCGCGGCGATGGCCATGAACCGCTGCCAGTGGTCGTGCGAGCCGCCGCCGTCGAAGGAGAACAGCACGAACTGCGGCGGCTTCTCCCCCGGCTCCAGCTTGCGCAGCCACGGGGCCTGCACGGGCTCGGGCTCGTCGGCCGCCTGCGGCACCGGGGTGGCCGGGCGGGCGCTGCCCGCGATCTGCGGTCTGCCGCTGCCCAGCACCACCAGGGCGACCACGGACAGGACCAGCGCGATCCCCAGCCCGACCTTGTCCCAACGCCTGCGGCTCATGGGCGCCCCTTCCCGATCCGTCCTCCCGGCCCACCTGTGAAGACGTGTGCGATCCGCGTCCGTTGCCCCACCACGGTAGAACGAGAGGGTCGCTCAGGCAGTGATCGCGATCGCCCGGGATCACCGGATCAGGTGACGGCGGTTCAGCGGGGGAAGGCCACCACGATCCGGTTGGACTCGTAGCCGTCGGCCCCGCCGACCCAGCGCCCGCCGCAGGTCACCAGGACCAGCCGGTGCGGCCCGGCCTGGCCGAACAGCTCGTCGGCGCGGGCCGGGAGATCGTCTTTGGGCAGCGTGACGACCTCGCCGACCTGGAAGTCCCAGACCTGCCCGTCGGGCGCGACGACGGACACGGGATCACCCACCCGCGCGTCCCACAGCTCGGCGAACGGGCCGGTGCGGCCCTGCCAGTTGACGTGGCCCGCGAGCACGGTCGCGCCCTCCGCCGCGGCCAGGTCGGCGCCCCACCAGGTGGCCTCGCGCAGGTCGTCGGGGACCGGCAGGGTGGCGTCCGGGCCGAGCTCGGCCCGGACCAGGCGGGCCTCGCCGCCGCCACGCAGGCGCACCGTGCCCGGCGACTGCGCCTTGGGCTCGGGCTCCGGGCGCGCGGCGGGCGGGACGGTCGTGGTGGTCGGCGCCGCCTGCGGGGCCTTCGTCGGGCTCGGCGGGGGCGCGGGCACGGGCAGGGCCGCGCCGAGGACCCCGGCCGCCGGGATGGGCGGCGGGGGCTCGGCCACGGCGGAGCCCGGCGTCGTCACGTCACCGCCGACGAGCGCGGTGAGCAGGGCGAGCGCGGCGATCCCCGCCGCGCCCGCCACCAGCGGCCTGCCGGACACGGCGGTCAGTAGCCCCAGTCCTCGCGCATGGCCCGGCTGACCACCTCGCGCCTGCGCCGGGCCTGCGCCAGCAGCAGCCCGATGCCCGCGGCGGCCAGCGCGGCCAGCGCCCCGATGCCCACCAGCAGCCCGGCGGAGGGGCCGTCGCCGCCGCTGGTCATCGCGGCGGTCGCCGGGTCGTCGCCCGCGGGGATGGTCCGCGGGACCGTCGGCTTGTTGGGCACGTTGGTCAGCTTCAGCGCGAGGGTGTCGCCGGGTTTCACCTCGCCGCACGCGCTGGGCGGGGCCTTCGGGTCGTAGGCGTCGTCGTAGCCCGGCGGCGCGGCGACCTCGACCAGGCAGATCTCCTGCGGGGTGCGCAGGTTCTCGACCTCGGCGGTGCCGTCGTCGCCGGTCACCAGGACCAGCGGCTTGCCGTCCGGGCCGACCAGCGGCTTGCCGTCCTGGTCCAGCGCGGGCGAGGTCTTGTCCGCGCCGGTCACCCGCAGCGAGACGCCGCCGATGGCCTTGTTGGTCTTGGCGTCGACCTTGGCGATGGCGACCGACCCGGGGGCGGTCACCGCCTCGACGCCCTTGTTCGCGGTCAGCTCCTTCTCCCCGCCCGTGCTGACCACCCGCTGCGTGTCGACCTCGACCGCCTGCCGCACCACCGGACGCTCGGCCGGGCTGAGCAGGGAGATGGCCACCTTCGGGTTCGGGCCGGTCGGGGTGACCTCCAGGGCCGCGGGCGTGCCGTTGGCCCCGGTGGAGACCGTCAGGCTGGTCTTCCCGCCGGCGGTGGCGTCGGTCAGGGTCACCTTGATGGCGACGTCGGCGACCCCGGTGTCGCGGGCGTTGCGGACGTCGACCGACCACTTGTCCGGGGTGCCGATGACCTGCCGGGCCGTCGGCGCGGTGATCTTCACCGTCCACGGGCCGCGGTTGGCCGAGGCGTCGGCCTTGAGCCGGTTCACCGCCGCCCGCGCGCCCTGGGGCAGCTTGGCCAGGTGGAACGGCGCGTCGTAGGCGATCTCGCGGAAGCCGTTGGCCGGGTTGAGCTGGCCGGGGTTCTGCGGGCCCGCCGTCCACGAGTGCAGCAGGTGGGCGAGCGCGGCGGCCTCGTCGGCGCTGTCGGTGGTGGTGTAGCGCAGCAGCAGGTAGGAGATGTCGGCGGCGACGTCGTCGGGCAGCCGCGTGCCCCACTTGGTCTTCAGCTCCTCACCGGGGCGGTACTGCTCGTTGGTGTCCGGAGCCTTGTGGGCGTACTGCACGCACCACACCTGCTTGCCGTTGACGATGTAGGAGCCGAGCCAGTCGTAGGAGTCGGGGTTGCCGCGGTAGGGCTGGGCGGGCGTGGTCCGGTGGCCGAGGCCCTCGTCCACGGCGGCCACCGCGGTGGGCGCGGCGGCGACGGTGGTCAGGCAGGCGACGACGGCGGCGCCGGTCAGGCCCGCGGCCATCCGGGCGGCGAGCGGGGTTCGGGCCATTGCGGGGCGGCTCCTAATCACCGTGGGGGGAATACGCCGTGTGCGAGCCTGGTTTCTCCGCGTGCTCGGCGCAATCCGCCAGCGGGGCGATTCGGGCGCCCCCGGATGATCAGCGCTACGCTCCGCGGGGTAATCCCGGCGACGGCTGGCACCACCACATGGGTAAAGTGGCTTTTACCCAGCGGGAACCACCGGGCTTGCCCGAGCGTTGAATCCCGTGAAGGCGCCATTTGAGGCCCAGGAGGATCAGGTGCGTTCTACCAGCAACCCCGCGTTCCGCAACCTGCCGGTCGGCGGGGGCTACGCGGGCTTCCAGCCCCAGGCCCAGGGCTACCAGCAGCCCGGGCAGCCGGGCTATGGCGGCTACCCGGCGCCGCCCACCACCGGCGACCGTCCCATGACCGTGGACGACGTCGTCACCAAGACGGCGGCGACCCTGGGCACCGCCCTGGTCACCGGCGTCATCACCGCGATCGCGGTGCTCAGCGGGAGCATCTCGCCGTGGCCGCCGATGATCGTCGGCCTCATCGCCGGTCTGGTGCTGTCCCTCGTCGTCATCTTCAAGCGGACCCCGAACCCGGCCCTGGTGCTGGCCTACTCGGCGGCCGAGGGCGTCTTCCTCGGCGCCATCACCGGCGTGTTCGAGATGTTCGTCAAGGGCATCGCCCTGCAGGCGATCCTCGGCACCGCGCTGGTGTTCATCACCATGCTGGTCGTCTACCGCACCGGTGCGGTCAAGGTCACCCCGCGCCTGACCAAGTGGATCATCGGCGCGACCATCGGCGCCGCCGGCCTGATGCTGGTCAACCTGCTGCTGTCGCTGGTGGGCGTGGACCTCGGCATCCGCGACGCCGGTCCGCTGGGCATCGGCATCAGCCTGCTGTTCATCGGCATCGCGGCGTTCAACTTCCTGCTCGACTTCGACATGGCCGACACGATGATCCGGTCGGGCACCCCGTCGAAGTGGGCCTGGTACGTCGCCTTCGGCCTGATGACCACGCTGGTCTGGCTGTACCTGGAGATCCTGCGCCTGCTCTGGATGCTGCAGAGCAGCGAGTGACGCCCCGCTGAACACACCCGAGGACGCCCGTCCCCCATTGTGGGGGCGGGCGTCTTGCTGTTCGGACCGCCGTACGCTGGTCCGTATGGCTGAGGACACGGCGCGCTGGGGTTTCGAGACCAGGGCGATTCACGCTGGGCAGGAGCCGGACCCGCGGACCGGGGCGGTGATCGTGCCGATCTACCAGACCTCGACGTTCGCCCAGGACGGCGTCGGCGGGCTCCGCGGGGGCTACGAGTACTCCCGCACCGCCAACCCGACCCGCACGGCGATGGAGGAGGCGCTGGCCGCGCTGGAGGGCGGGCGGCACTGCCTGGCCTTCGCCAGCGGCATGGCCGCCACCGACGTGGCCCTGCGGACCCTGTGCCGACCCGGTGACCACGTCATCCTCGGCAACGACGCCTACGGCGGCACGTTCCGGCTGCTCGACAAGGTCCTGGCGCACTGGGGCGTGGAGTACAGCGCCGTCGACCTCAGCGACCCGGCGGCGACCCGGGCCGCGGTCCGGCCGACGACCAAGGTCATCTGGTCGGAGACGCCGTCCAACCCGCTGCTGGGGATCGTGGACATCGCCGGGCTGGCCGCGATCGCCGCGGAGGCGGGCGCGCGGCTGGTCATCGACAACACCTTCGCCACCCCGTACCTGCAGACCCCGCTGGCGCTGGGCGCCGACATCGTCCTGCACTCCACGACGAAGTACCTCGGCGGGCACTCCGACGTGGTGGGCGGCGCGCTGATCACCGACGACACCGAGCTGAACGAGCGCTTCGCCTTCCTGCGCAACTCCGCGGGCGCGGTGCCCGGCCCGTTCGACTCCTGGCTGGTCCTGCGCGGCGCCAAGACCCTGGCGGTGCGGATGGAGCGCCACTGCGACAACGCCGAGCGCATCGTCGCCGCGCTGGTCGACCACCCGAAGGTGACCAAGGTGCACTACCCGGGCCTGCCGACCCACCCGGGCCACGACATCGCGGCCAAGCAGATGCTGCGGTCGGGCGGGATGGTGTCCTTCCAGGTCGCCGGGGGCGAGCAGGCGGCGCTGGACGTGGCCGCCCGCACCGAGCTGTTCACCCTCGGGGAGTCGCTGGGCGGGATCGAGTCGCTGATCGAGCACCCCGGCCGGATGACCCACGCCAGCACGGCGGGCTCGCTGCTGGAGGTGCCCTCGGACCTGATCCGGCTGTCGGTGGGCATCGAGTCCGCCTCGGACCTGGTGGCCGACCTGCTGGCCGCCCTCGGCTGACCCGCGGACAAAACGCAGAACGGGCCCCGGATCGCTCCGGGGCCCGTTCGCCGTCTCAGGTCACCACTGCTGCGGCGGCTGCTGCTGGCCGTACGGGTTGGGCTGCTGGCCCGGGTAGCCGCCGGGCTGCGGCGGCTGGCCGTAGCCGGGCTGGGGCTGGCCGTAGGGCTGCTGCGGCTGGCCGTACTGCGGCTGCTGGCCGGGGTAGCCGCCGGGCTGCTGGCCGTAGTGCTGCTGCTGGGGCTGCTGGTGGCCGTAGGGGTTCTGCTGCTGGCCCGGGTAGCCGCCGCCGGGCTGGCCGAAGTGGCCGGGGCCGCCGTACCCGGCGTGCGCCTGCTGGCCCGCGCCCGCGTCCGACAGCAGGAACTGCTTGGCGCCCGGGATGAACGCCAGCGCGCCCGCAGCCGTGATGAGGATGCCGAAGATGAGCAGGAACACCACGCGGGTGACCTCGCCGAGGCCCTCGGTCATCAGCAGGATCGCGCCGAGCAGCAGCAGCGCGCCGCCCGCCACGACCAGCGGGGCGAGCTTGCTCTTGCGCAGGAACAGCAGCACCGCGCCCGCGGTCGCTGCGGCCGAGCCGACCACGGCCAAGGCGAGGTAGGCCCAGATCTGGCCGGGCACGAACGCGGCGACGGCGCCGGTCAGCTCGAAGAGCAGCGTGAGCGTGAGGATCAGCGCGATCAGGCCGAACAGGGCCACCGCGCCCTGCACGACCATCGGGACCACGCTGGTCGCGCCCTGCGGCCGGGCCGGTCCGTAGCCGGGCTGCTGGGGGTAGCCCGGCGGCGGGCCGTAGCCCGGCTGCGGCGGCTGGCCGGGGAACCCGCCGGGCTGGCCGTACGGGCCGGGCGGCTGCTGGCCGTGCTGGCCGGGGAACTGCTGGCCGTGGTCGCCCGGCTGGGCGTACGGCGGGGTCTGCGGCACCGAGCCGGGCGGGACCATCTGCGTGTGGTCGCCGCCGGGCGCGGCGGGCGCGGCCCCGCCGCGCACCACCTGGGTGCGGTCGGCGTTCTCGTCGTCACCCGCGCCGGGCAGCGGCTGGCCCGGCTGGATGGCCTGGGTGCGCTCGACGCCGTCGGCGCCGGTGTCGGTGGACGGTGCAGGCGGCGAACCCGCGTCCGGCCCCGGGCCGCCTGGTTGACTGCCGGGCTGCCACGGCTGATTCGGCGGCTGGGGAGCACTCATCGGGTTTCCCACCCCTTATTGAACCTGGTTTGTGCCTAACGAGGCCCAACGCTATCGGATCGGGTTTATCCGCGCCGGGCTCGGGCGATCATTTCCCGGCCAGGAATCCCAGCAGGTCCTGCCGGGTCACCACGCCCGCGGGCTTGCCGTCGAGCAGCACCAGGGCCGCGTCGGCCGAGGCGAGCGCGCCCATCGCGGCCGTGACCTGCTCGCCTGCGCCGATGGTCGGCAGCGCGGGCGACATGTGCAGGTCGAGCCGGTCGGCCAGGGCGGCCTTGCCCGCGAACAGGGCGTCGAGCAGGTCGCGCTCGTTGACCGCGCCCACGACCTCGGCGGCCATCACCGGGGGCTCGGCGCTGACCACCGGCATCTGGCTGACGCCGAACTCGCGCAGGATCGCCACCGCGTCGGCGACGGTCTCGGTCGGGTGGGCGTGGATGAACTCCGGCAGCGCCCCGCCCGCCTTGCGGCGCAGCACGTCGCCGACGGTGGCGCCGGAGTGGTCGGCGGGCAGGAAGCCGTACTGGGCCATCCAGGAGTCGTTGAACACCTTGGACAGGTAGCCGCGGCCGCCGTCGGGCAGCAGGACGACCACCACGTCGTCCGGGCCCAGCCGCTTGGCCAGGCGCAGCGCGGCCGCGGCCGCCATCCCGCAGGAGCCACCGACCAGCAGGCCCTCCTCGCGGGCGAGCCTGCGGGTGATCTCGAAGGACTCCGCGTCGGAGACGGCGATGATCTCGTCGGCGACGCCGCGGTCGTAGGTGTCGGGCCAGAAGTCCTCGCCGACGCCCTCGACCAGGTAGGGCCGCCCGGTGCCGCCGGAGTACACCGAGCCCTCCGGGTCCGCGCCGATGACCTTGACCCGGCCGCCGGAGACCTCCTTGAGGTAGCGGCCGGTGCCGGAGATGGTCCCGCCGGTGCCCACGCCCGCGACGAAGTGGGTGATCCGCCCGTCGGTCTGCCGCCACAGCTCCGGACCGGTGGAGTGGTAGTGGCTGGCCGGGTTCTCCGGGTTGGCGTACTGGTTGGGCTTCCAGGCGCCCTCGATCTCGCGGACCAGGCGGTCGGAGACGTTGTAGTAGGAGTCCGGGTGCTCGGGGGCCACGGCCGTCGGGCAGACCACGACCTCGGCGCCGTAGGCGCGCAGCACGTTGCGCTTGTCCTCGCTGACCTTGTCCGGGCAGACGAAGACGCACTTGTAGCCCTTGCGCTGGGCGACCATCGCCAGGCCGACGCCGGTGTTGCCCGAGGTCGGCTCCACGATGGTGCCGCCGGGGCGCAGTTCGCCGGAGCGCTCGGCCGCCTCGACCATGCGGACCGCGATCCGGTCCTTCACGCTGCCGCCGGGGTTGAGGTACTCGACCTTGGCCAGGACCAGCGGCTGCAGCCCTTCGGCGAGCGCGTTCAGCTTGACCAGCGGGGTGTCGCCGACGAGGTCGATGACGTGCTCGACGTAGTCCACCGGGCTCCTCCAACTCACATCCTGGAACTGCCCACCACCCTATCCGCTGCCCGTGTCCCAAGGCGCCGTCCGCGGCGGCGGGCGCAAACGAATAGGTGGTGGGGCGCGATATCCCCGGTAGCGAAGGGGGGATCGTCATGGCGGGACGGGTGGGGCAGGGGCTGCGGGTGCTGGCGGTGGCGGTGGGGTCGCTGGGCGGGCTCTCCGCGGGCGCGTACGGGTTGCTGAACACCCAGTCGAAGCGGGCGCGCACGGTCATCGGCGTGCCGAAGGAGCGGCCGTTCAACGCCGACGGGGTGTACCTGCCGGACGGGACCGGGCCGGTGGCCGGGGGTGCGGCGCTGGCGTTCGCCCTGCTGGGCGACTCCAGCGCGGCCGGGCTGGGCGCGGAGAGCGCCGAGCGGCTGCCCGGGGTGCGGCTGGCCAGGGGCCTGGCCGAGGAACTGGGCGGGCCGGTGCGGCTGGTGACGCACGCGGTCAGCGGGTCGCGGACCGCGGAGCTGGCCGCCCAGGTCGACGCCGCGCTGGCCGACCCGCCGCAGCTCGCGCTGGTGCTCGTCGGGGGCAACGACGTGACCGCGCGGATGGGCGTGGCCGAGTCCGCGCGGCTGCTGGCCGCGCAGGTGGACCGGCTGGTCGCCGCGGGGGTGGCGGTCGTCGTCGGGACCTGCCCCGACCTGGGCGCGATCCGGCCGATCCCGCAGCCGCTGCGGGCGGTGGCCCGCCGCTGCAGCCGGGCGCTCGCGGCGGCCCAGGCCCGCGCGCTGGTCGGCTCCGGAGCCGTGGTCGTGCCGTTGGGGGCCTTGCTGACCAGGCATTTCGTCGAGCGGCACGCGGAGCTGTTCAGCCCGGACGGGTTCCACCCGAACGGGGCGGGGTACGCCGTGGCCGCCGACCTGCTGCTGGCCCCGCTGCGCGCGGCCGCCGGGCTGTGGGAGGGTCGGCTGGACCGGGCGCGGCGCACCTTGTCGCCGCTCGGCCAGCCCACCTAAGCTACCGCTTAGTAGTCGCCGTGCTTGAGGAGTTGCGCCATGCCAGAGGCCGTCATCGTCTCCGCAGTCCGGTCCCCCATCGGCCGCGCGGGCAAGGGCTCGCTCGTCGACCTGCGCCCCGACGACCTGACCGCCCAGATGGTCAGGGCCGCGCTGGACAAGGTGCCCGCGCTGGACCCGGCGGACATCGATGACCTGATGCTGGGCTGCGGCATGCCCGGCGGCGAGGCGGGCTTCAACATGGGCCGCATCGTCGCGGTCCTGCTCGGCTACGACCACCTGCCCGGCTGCACCATCACCCGCTACTGCGCCTCCTCCCTGCAGACGACCCGCATGGCGCTGCACGCGATCAAGGCGGGCGAGGGCGACGTGTTCATCTCCGCGGGCGTGGAGACGGTCTCCCGCGCGGCCAAGGGCAGCTCCGACACCTGGCCGGACACCCGCAACCCGATCTTCGGCGACGCGCAGGCCCGCACCGCGGCCGTCGCCGAGCAGGGCGCGGAATCCTGGCACGACCCGCGCGAGGACGGCGTGGTGCCCGACGCCTACATCGCGATGGGCCAGACCGCGGAGAACCTGGCCCGGCTCAAGGGCGTCACCCGCGAGGAGATGGACCGCTTCGGGGTGCGCTCGCAGAACCTGGCCGAGGCCGCGATCAAGGCGGGCTTCTGGGCCCGCGAGATCACCCCGGTGACCCGCCCGGACGGCTCGGTGGTCGACACCGACGACGGCCCGCGGCCGGGGGTGACCTACGAGAAGACCGCGACCCTGCAGCCGGTGTTCCGCCCGGACGGCCGGGTCACCGCGGGCAACTGCTGCCCGCTCAACGACGGCGCCGCCGCGCTGGTGATCATGTCCGACACCAAGGCCCGCGACCTCGGCCTGACCCCGCTGGCGCGGATCGTGTCCACCGGCGTGTCCGGCCTGTCCCCGGAGATCATGGGCCTGGGCCCGGTCGAGGCGTCGAAGCGGGCGCTGGCCAAGGCCGGGCTGACCATCGGCGACATCGACCTGGTCGAGATCAACGAGGCGTTCGCCGCGCAGGTCATCCCCTCGGCCCGCGACCTGGGCGTGCCGGAGGACAAGCTGAACGTCAACGGCGGCGCGATCGCCGTCGGCCACCCCTTCGGCATGACCGGCGCCCGCATCACCACGACCCTCATCAACTCCTTGCAGTGGCACGACAAGCAGTTCGGCCTGGAGACGATGTGCGTCGGCGGCGGCCAGGGCATGGCGATGGTGATCGAGCGGCTCAGCTGAGGTGATCGGCGGGTAGGTTGGCCCGCATGCGCGTGCTGTTCGCCAGCCTTGCCTCCGCAGGCCACACCTACCCGCTGATCCCGCTGGCCACCGCCCTGCGCGCGGTGGGCCACGAGGTCCGCTTCGCCGCGGGCGAGCACGTGCACGCCGCGCTGTCGGCCGCGGGCCTGCGCCCGTTCCGCCCGGCGGACGTGTTCTACGAGGTCTACGCCGAGGACCTGGCCCCCGAGCTGGACCGCTGGCGCCCGGACCTGGTCGTCCACGGCTGGGGCGTGCCGGGCGCGGCGGAGGCGGCGGCGAAGGCGGGCGTGCCCGGCGTGTGGCACGGCTTCGGCCGGATGTTCCCCCCGGGCATCGGCCTGGCCGCCCCCGACGCCGCGGTCCCCGGCCTGCCGCACCTCGACATCTGCCCGCCTTCCTTGCAGGACAAGGCTTTCCTCACCTCCGCGGCCCGAATCCCCTTGCGCCCCATCCCCCACACCGAGCCGTCGACGGACGACTGGTCGCCCCCGCTGATCTACGTGACCCTCGGCACCGCCTTCGCCTCCCCCGACCTGCTGCGCGCCGCGATCGCAGGCGTGGCGCCCCTGGGCCACCGCGTCGTGGTGGCCGCGGGCAACGCGAACCCGGCCGACCTGGGCGAGCTCCCGGCCAACGTCACCGTCCGCCCGTGGCTGCCGCAGGCGGCGGTCCTCGCGCACGCCGCCCTGGTCGTCCACCACGGCGGCAGCGGCACCATGCTGGCCGCCCTGGCCGCGGGCATCCCCCAACTCCTCCTCCCCCAAGGCGCCGACCAACCCGCCAACGCCGACGCCCTCCAGACCGCAGGCGCAGCCCTCCGCTCCACCCCAGAAGCCCTACCCACCCACGCGAAGACCCTGCTGACCGACCCCGCATACCGGGAAGCGGCCCGGTCGCTCGCCACCGAGATCGCCGCGATGCCCTCCCCGGCAGAGGTCGCGCAAGACCTGGCAACCCGCTTCTGACCCACTAGACTCACCACCGTGCGGACGCTGCTGGCCTGGCTCCTGGGACTCGCGGGAACAGCCGCAGTCGCCTACGGCACCTTCTCCCCCTGGCACAACTCCCGCCCCGCCACCGAACTCCCCCTAGCCGACCTCTTCACCGGCATCCACCCCGACCAATCCACCCCCATCACCTCACTCGCCCTGCTGACCCTGCTGGGCGCCGCAATCACCACCCTCGGCCTCCTGCTCTCCACCATGGCCCTCCGAGCAGCCGCCGCCCTCCTACTCCTCACCGTCCTAGTGTGGACAGTCCAGTACGGCGGACTGGCCAACCTCCAGATCGGCTACTGGAACACAACCTTCGGCACCTTGTTGATCCTCGTAGCCGCCACCCTCAAACACTGACCACAAACCAAAAGCAGCGCGCCCACCCACCAACCGCAACGCGCCCCCGCCCAACTGTCCGATGGGGTGGACTCGCATTCGCGGGGAGCGAAACGCCGCTAAACTGGCCAGGGCGTGAACGGGCTTCGCCCGCATCGCCGCTCTTCACGC